>PEUI01000239.1:0-3204 GCA_002785585.1 Lysobacterales bacterium CG02_land_8_20_14_3_00_62_12 | reverse complement strand
GCGACCAGCGCTTCGGCAAAACCCGGAAACAGCACGGTGGTCTGCGCAATATCTTGCCGATAGAGATCGAGAAAAATTGGCAACAACTCGGCCCGCGCCGCCGCCTCCAGGTGCGGGAACGCCGCCGCCATCATCGCGCTGCCGCCTTTCGATACAAACGGCCGAAATTGTTCGGCAGCGATCATTGGCAAGCCCTGCTGTGCCCGCAGACGATTGACCGCAGCGATCAGGTCCGGCGCGGTATCGAGCAGCGTGCCGTCGAGATCGAACAATACCGCGCGCACGCCGCGCGCCACTTCAGAGCAACTCCGCGTAGGCCAGGAAATTGACGCTGACATCATCGTTGCGCCAGGCGCGGCGGGAAAACGGGTTGTACTGCAAACCCTGTAGCAGCTTCAGCTGGAAGCCCTGCGCGCGCAGACCGCGCGCCAGCTCGCTCGGCCGCAAAAACATCGAATAACGATGGGTGCCCTTCGGCAGCAGCCGCAGCAGATACTCGGCACCGACAATCGCCAGCGCAAAACTTTTGGGGTGGCGATTGAGCGTTGATAAAAACAATTTGCCGCCGGGCTTCAGCAAGCGTCGGCAGTCGGCCAGAATGGCCTCGGGATCGGGCACATGTTCGAGCATTTCCATGCAGGCGATCAGGTCATAACTGGCCGGCCGCGCGACCGCCAGATCGTGTGCAGGCAGCACTTGATAGTCGATCTGCAAGCCCGATTCCAAAGCGTGTAGACGACCCACCTCGATCTGTTCGACCGCCAGATCGATGGCGGTGACCTTGGCACCAGCGCGCGCCAGCGACTCGGCCAGAATGCCACCACCACAGCCCAGGTCCAATACCTCGGCAGCGGCCAGCGTGGCGTGCTCGCGGATAAACGCCAATCGTTCCGGATTCAGATCATGCAGTGCCCGCGCCGGTCCCTGCAAATCCCACCAACTGTGCGCCTGCTCATCGAACCGGGCAATTTCGCCAACATCCACGCTCATCATCGACTCCTCTTCGAAAAAACCACAGCCACCGCGATTCCCATACCGCACAGCGGTTGCGGGGGAGCAACCCAACCACCAGCGTTGGGGTTCGGCTGCGCCTCACCACCAACCTATTTGCTGCGGAGGACCGTTGCGGTTCGGCTACGCCTCACCAGCAACCTAAACCAGGCGCCAACAATGCCACGACCAGATCAGCGCAGCGCGCGAATGCGGTCGCCCCAACCGCGCGCCATCTGCGCCAACTCGGCGACGTCGAAGTCCAGCAGTTGCCCGTCGTCCAATTTGCGCACGCCCTCGATCCAGACATCGCGGACATCGCGCCGATTGCTGGCGTAAACCACCTGCGAAATGGCGTTGTAGATCGGCAAGGTATCGAATTGATCGAGCTTCAAGGTGATCAGATCGGCAGCCTTGCCCACTTCGATCGATCCCACTTCGGCGTCGATCCCCAAAGCGCGCGCGCCACACCAGGTGGCCATCCGCAAGGCGCTGGCTGCGTCCAGCGCCGAGGCATCGGCCGCCACCGCTTTGGCCAGCAGCGCGGCCGTGCGCAACTCACCGAACATATCCAGGTCGTTGTTGCTGGCGCAGCCATCGGTGCCGAGCGCGACATTGATCCCGGCGCGGCGCAGTTTTTCTACCGGACAAAACCCGCTGGCCAGCTTCAGGTTGGATTCCGGGCAATGCGCGACGCTGACACCGGCCTCGGCGCACTGGGCGATTTCAGAATCGTTGAGCGCGGTCATGTGCACCGCCAGCAAGTGCGGATTGAGCAGACCCAGGCGCCGCAAGCGCGCAATCGGCCGTTCGCCGGTGCGGGAAAACGCGTCCTCGACCTCAAACTGAGTTTCGTGCAAATGCAGGTGTACCGGAATATCCAATTGGTCGGAAAGCACGCGGATGCGCTCGAAACTCTGGTCGCTGACCGTGTAGGGCGCGTGCGGCGCCAGCGTGGTGATTTGCCGGGCATTGCCCCTGACCGCATCGTGTACCGCCAGGCACTTGTCGAAATACTCGTCGATGGTCTGCGCCCAGGCCGAAGGAAACTCGATGATCGGCAATCCAATGGCCGCGCGCATGCCGATCTCGGCGTAAGTCGCCGCCGCCACTTCCGGGAAAAAATAGTTCTCGTTGACCAAGGTGGTGCCACCGCGCAGCATTTCCGCCGCCGCCAAGCGCACGCCATCGCGCACAAACTCGGCGCCGACGAACTTGGCTTCCACCGGCCAGACGTGCTCGTGCAACCAGCGCATCAACGGCAGATCGTCGGCCAACCCGCGCATCAGGCTCATCGGCGAATGCGCGTGCAGGTTCATCAGTCCAGGTAGCAGCGCGTGCCCCGGTCGCGACACAGTCTGCCGTGGCCGGTAACGCAGCAACACTTCCGCCTGCGGCAGGATGGCAACGATCCGACCCCGATCGACCGCCACCGCGTGATCCGCCAACACCAAGCCATGCGGCTGCACCGGGATCACCCACTCGGCTTCGATCAGCAAATCAATAAACGGCAGAGTCATGCAGATCCTTGCACCGGGCAGCGGATCAACCCAGTAACCGGGTTGCTCCCAGCGCTGCGGCAACTCATTACTTCACGCGGCTGACGTATTCGCCGGTACGGGTGTCGCACTTGATCACTTCGCCGTTCTGCACAAACAACGGCACCCGCACGGTGGCACCCGATTCAAGTTTGGCCGGCTTGCCACCGCCGCCCGAAGTATCGCCACGGATACCCGGATCGGTCTCGACGATTTGCAGCTCCACGTAAGTCGGTGCCGACACCGTCAACGGCTCGCCATTCCACAGCGTGACGATGCACAGCTCGTTGCCCTTCAGCCAATCTTTGGCGTCGCCCATGGCACTCTTGTCGGCGGTCAGTTGTTCATGATTTTCCGGGTGCATGAAATGCCAGAACTCGCCATCGGAATACAGGTATTCCAAATCGGTTTCCACCACGTCGGCGGCTTCCAGCGTGTCGGTGGACTTCATCGTCAATTCGACCACGCGACCACTTTTGATGTTGCGGTACTTGACGCGGGTGAAGGCCTGGCCCTTGCCCGGCTTCATGTATTCGGTGCCGGTGATCACGCAGGGACTGCGGTCCACCATGATTTTCATGCCGTTCTTTACGTCGTTCATGCCATAACTGGCCATGTCATGCTCCCAAGCGATAAGGGTCGCCGCTGGCTGCGGCTAGAATGGTTGTTTTGTGAA
>PEUI01000119.1:1829-3003 GCA_002785585.1 Lysobacterales bacterium CG02_land_8_20_14_3_00_62_12 | reverse complement strand
CCAATCGGGGCGCCGCCAAGCGTTTCCGCAAAACGGCGTCCGGAAAGTACAAATGCGGCCATGCCTTTCGCTCGCACATCATGACCAAGATGTCGACCACGCGGAAGCGCAATTTGCGTGGCAAGAATCACGTTCGTGCGGAAGATGCTGGTCGCATCGCCCGCATGCTGCCGTATCTTTAAGGAGACCAGGTCATGGCACGAGTCAAACGTGGCGTCACCGCCCGCGCCCGTCACAAAAAGCTGCTGGCCGCAGCCAAGGGTTATTACCACGCCCGTCGCAAGGTCTATCGCGTCGCCAAGCAAGCGGTCACCAAAGCTGCTCAGTACGCCTATATCGGCCGCAAGCAGCGCAAGCGGCAATTTCGCGCACTGTGGATTGTCCGCATCAACGCGGCCGCCCGCATGTACGCCATTTCCTACAGTCGATTGATCAATGGCATGAACAAAGCCAACATCATCATGGATCGCAAGGCGCTGGCCGACCTCGCCGTCCACGATATCAAGGCGTTTGGTGCCATCGCGGAAAAGGCCAAGGCGAGTCTCGCAGGCTAATCCGCAAAGCAGCATTCGGCGATCAGCTTTCAGTCAGCAAAACGCATGGGGAGCCGGACTTCTAAGTCCGCTCCCCATGCGCATTTTTGGGGCTCAACGATGCAATCTCTGGAACAACAATTGGCCGCCGCGCTGACCGCGCTGTCGGCGGCGACCGAGATCGATGCCATCGACGCCGTGCGCGTTGCCTGGCTCGGCAAATCCGGCTTACTCACCGAGCAGTTGAAGGCGCTGGGTAAACTCGCGCCCGAGCAACGCAAGGCCACAGGCGAGCGCGTCAATCGCCTGAAGTTGCAGCTGCAGGAAGCGCTGAACGAGCGCCGGATCGTCATTGAAGCAACCGAATATCGCCAGCGCCTGGCGGCCGAGCGCGTCGATGTCAGCATGCCCGGGCGCAATCCTGAACGCGGCAATTTGCATCCGGTCACGCGGACGCTCGATCGCATCAGCGGCATCTTCGCTCGGCTCGGCTATCAGCTTGCCGATGGCCCCGAAATCGAAGACGATTTCCACAATTTCGAGGCACTCAATTTTCCGCCGAATCATCCGGCACG
The DNA here is from genome assembly GCA_002785585.1 of Lysobacterales bacterium CG02_land_8_20_14_3_00_62_12. GTDB lineage: Bacteria > Pseudomonadota > Gammaproteobacteria > Xanthomonadales > Ahniellaceae > 0-14-3-00-62-12. The sequence continues at coordinate 1,895 of PEUI01000119.1, read as the reverse complement.
GGCGATGCACGACACCTTCTATTTTCCGGATGGTCGCTTGTTGCGCACGCATACCTCGCCGGTGCA
>PEUI01000119.1:0-1774 GCA_002785585.1 Lysobacterales bacterium CG02_land_8_20_14_3_00_62_12 | reverse complement strand
GTCTACCGTAGCGACAGCGACCAGACGCACACGCCGATGTTCCACCAGGTGGAAGGCTTGCTGGTCGATGAAACCTCCAGTTTTGCCGATCTGAAAGGCACCCTCAAACAGTTCATCACCGCTTTCTTTGAACGTGATTTTGAGATGCGCTTTCGGCCCAGCTATTTTCCGTTTACCGAGCCGTCGGCAGAAGTCGATATTCGCTGGGATCGCGGCGATGGATCGGCGCCGGGCTGGCTCGAAGTGCTCGGCTGCGGCATGGTTCACCCGAACGTGTTGAAGGCCTGCCAGATCGACCCGGAGCGTTACACCGGATTTGCTTTCGGCCTTGGCGTCGAGCGCTTTGCGATGCTGCGCTACGGGGTCAACGATCTGCGCAGTTTCTTCGAGAACGATGTGCGTTTCCTGCGCCAGTTCGCTTGAACCATCGACGCTGCTGCACTGGCTTTGAGCCGGGCTTTTAAGGACTGACAGGACGACGTGACATGAAGATTTCCGAGAACTGGTTGCGCGAACTCGCCAACCCGGATTGCGATTCGGCCACGCTCATGCATCGGCTGACCATGGCCGGGCTGGAGGTGGAAAGTGTCGAACCCTTGGGTGACGGCATGGAGAGGGTTTTTGTCGCCGAGATCGTCAGCGCCATCAAACATCCGAATGCGGACAAATTGCAGGTCTGCGAAGTCAGCCTGGGGGCAACCGAGCGCTACCAGATTGTCTGCGGCGCGCCGAACGCGCGGGTGGGCATCAAAGTGCCGCTGGCGATGATCGGCGCGCGTCTGCCCAATGGCACGGAGATCAAGAAAGCGAAACTGCGCGATGTCGAGAGTTTCGGCATGCTCTGTTCGGCACGCGAACTGGCGCTGGCGGATAGCAGCACGGGTTTGCTGGAGTTGCCGACCGCGGCACCGTTGGGGCAACCGCTGGCAGCGTATTTGGGACTGCCGGATGCTGCGGTCGAAATCAAGCTGACCGCCAATCGTCCGGATTGTTTGAGTATCGCCGGTTTGGCAGCCGAAGTGCGCGCCTTGTTCGGGCTGGGCGGGCGACCACAGCCAGTGTCGCCGGTGGTGGAGACGAGCAGCGAAGCGCGGTCGGTGAGTCTGGCCAATCCGGCGGATTGTCCGCGTTATCTTGGGCGCGTGATCGAGGGTTTGGACACGACCGCCGAGACCCCGCTGTGGATGCAGGAGCGTTTGCGCCGCAGCGGTCTGCGCCCGATCAGTGTTGCTGTCGATTGCAGCAACTACGTGATGCTCGAACTCGGCCAGCCGACGCATGCGTTTGCCCTCGATCAGTTGCGCGGTGGCATCGAAGTGCGCCGCGCGCGTGCTGGCGAAATGCTCAAATTGCTCGACGAGCGCGAAGTCGCCCTCGACGAAGCATTTTTGGTGATCGCCGATGCCGCCCAGGTACTGGCGGTGGCCGGCGTGATGGGCGGCTTCTCCGCTCGAGTCACGCCGAGCACAGCAGCGATCTTTTTGGAAAGTGCGTTTTTTGCGCCGTTGGCGATCCAGGGCCGGGCGCGGAAACTGGGCTTGCACACCGACGCCTCGCATCGTTTTGAACGCGGTGTCGATCCCGAGTTGCCGCGCGTCGCGTTGCAACGGCTGAGCGCCTTGATTATCGACATTGCCGGGGGCAAAGCCGGACCGATCACCGAGGCGGTGGCGCCCGAACACCTGCCGAAACGGCCGCCGGTGCGCCTGCGCCGTGCGCGACTGGCACGGGTGTTGGGCATGCAGATCGCCGATGCCGAAGTCGTCCGCCTGCT
>PEUI01000073.1:10088-10681 GCA_002785585.1 Lysobacterales bacterium CG02_land_8_20_14_3_00_62_12 | reverse complement strand
GTGTCTCAACCAACTTTCCAACATCGACTGCTGCTGCCGCAGCAACCTGGTTATCTCGACAAAACTCAGCAACAAGTGATCATCCTGCGTCGGCGTCGGCGATTGGCACCAGTGGTCGATCTCATCGCTTACCACGCTGTGGTAGAGCTTGCTCCATTGCGGCCAGGTCACTTCGGATGGAGCGAAGAGATCAATCCCAACGGGAAAATCATCCCGGCTCGCCCGGCGTCCCTCCGGGGAGTCCGCGACCCGGCGCACAAAGGCCCAGGGCTGGTCGGGCTTCGGCTTTTCGAGCGTGAGGTAATCCTCGCCGCCCTTAGAAGACTTGCCGGTGTCCGGGTTGACCGATTCATAGCCGTATTTGTAGGCACCGTACCCAAGAAAAAACTTGGTGTACCCCGCCGACTGGAAGGCGTCATAGGCGCTCACCCGGTAGCTGAACCTGCCTTCCTGATCGGTTTGAACCACCGTGCTGAGCGGTGACAGCATGCCATTGCCGCCACCCTCCGGTATGTACCATCTCCGATGCCCGTCGCTGCTATACAGCTGCGCATAGGCTTGGATATAAATCAGCACCCACACCCCTGCCACCG
>PEUI01000073.1:0-10078 GCA_002785585.1 Lysobacterales bacterium CG02_land_8_20_14_3_00_62_12 | reverse complement strand
GTCGAAATCGATGATCTGCCCGCTGGCGACGATATCCGGGCGCCAACCGTGCAACAGCCAAGTTTCATAGGCCACCTGCACGGTGATCAATGAGCCGATCAGAACACCCGGCACAGCCAGCCAGGGGTGGCGACAGCACCAGCCCCAGACCTTGCGGAAAATCCCGGGCTTACCATGGCTTGTGGCAGCCACAGGTACATCATCTTGCGTGATCATGGTGAGTCGCCTCTGTCATCACATCGCGACAATGCGCCAGATGCCGTCGCTGCCGCGCGCCATCTGCACCTGGAACACCTGCGCGGTACCTGGGTTGGCCAGGTTGGGCCGCGCCAGCAGCAATTCGACCGTGTCCCGGGAATAGCGCCCATCGATTATCTGACCCAAGCCCTGTGCGGTGCTCACCAAGCTGCTACCCAGGCTGGTCCAAATAGCCTGGAAAGTGGGTTGCAGCTCGGGCACCAGCGCCTGTAGTGCGCCTGGAATATCGTTCGCGATCAACCGATCCCGCATGTGTCCAAACACGAAGCAGAAGGTTTGCCGCAGTTCGGACGGATGCTCCGCCAACAAATAGCGATAAAACGTACCCGATGGCGCCAAAGTAAACCGCACCTGATAGCGACCGGGTTGGGTATAGAAAAAGGGCAGGACAGCAGACGCTCCACCAGCGGTCGCATCGTCCAGCCCGTCGCCATCGAAATCGACGCTGCCGATGACGGTGCCGGTCAAGTCGTAGCGTGCGTTCACCGCAAATGGCGCGATTCTGGAAGTGACATCCAAGCGAACCGGGTCGGGGGGAAACGGTTCCACGCCCCGGACCAGCGTGTGGGTAGCGGAGACCTCGATGCCCGCCATGTTCTTTGCCTTCACTGTCAGCACATTGGTCCCGGCAGCCAGAGGGATTTCTGCCAGCCAAAGCGTGCCCACTTTGTAGGCAGGCACATTGTTGATCATGACGCTGGTATTCGGTGGGCCGGTGAATGATCCAAAAATCTGCACGGTCGCGGCATCGATGCTGGTGCCATTCAGCGGGCCATCGACCACCACGCTCAGTGGCGTGCTGGCATTCGGCAGTTCCACTTCAGGAACCGAAGCGAATTCTCCGGCCTCGAAACCGCTGGCGAAAGTGCCCACGTTAGGGTTCTCACCGCAGAACTCCAGCGCCCAACTCGGCGCAACTGCACCAAGCAGGCAGATCAATGCCAGCCCCAAGCAGAACTTCGTGCGCATCGCCATTCTCCCCCAAGTGATCGCCGACCATAGCGCTGATGCGCGCGTGGCAACATGGTCAAAGTCTGGGTTTTGACTAGGACATGTCCTAGTCGGTGAGAATTGCCCGATGAATCGCCCACAGCATGAGCTGGATCGCTCGAAGGCTGCCGCTACTTCTGCTGGACATTGCGATGAGGCCGGTGTGCTGACCTTGTGGTGCCACCGCAAGGGCACTCAGAACTTGATGATGCCGCTGGCGATTAGTCCGGCGATGGCGGCGGCGATGGCGATGACGCCGATGATCACCCACTTCATGCCGCTGGCGCTGGTGCTGACGGTGGTTGCAGCGGCAGTGGCAGTCGCCGCTACGCGCGTCGATTCCAGGTGTGGCGCCACCAGCAAAAAACGCACTGTATCCAGCCGCAGTTCGTCGCCCGGTTTGAGCATGCCGGTGTGCACGCGTTTGTCGGCGATAAAAGTGCCGTTGGCCGAACCGATATCTTCGACGGCGATGCCGTCCGGCATCACTTGCAACTTGGCGTGGCGCCGGGAAACTTCGTCGGACGGAATGCAGATATCGCAATCCGGTTGACGGCCGATGGTCATGGTGCCCTGCAAGGCAAAGTTCTTGCCGAAAGTGCTGCCGGAAACGCCGCGCAGAATGAACTTGGGCATGGCTTGGCGCACCCGGGTGCGGCCATCATCGGGTTCGCTGGCAGCCGGTGGACGCGACACTGGCGGCAACGTGGTCGGTTTCTCGACGGTGACGACGCGCGAGCCGATTTTGCCGAACACGAGGATATCGCCGGACTTGAAGGCGGCCGAATCGGTGACCGGCTTGCCGTTGAGTGCCACGCTGTTGGCGGTGTTGCTGACGCGCACGCTGGCACCGGCGCCATCGCGATGGAGCTCGCAATGTTCGGGGGCAATGCCTGCTGCCATCAACAAGATGTCGGCGCCGGGATCGCTGCCGATCCGGGTGATGCCGACTTTGATTTCAGCGGGCGCGTGCTCGCCGTTGGGAAAAAGTAACTTCATGATGCAGGGACTCCCCGACGCTCGAAACTGCTCGGCATCATAGCTTAACGATGCGCTCGGGGGCTTCAATCAATTTCGCGGGCAACCCGAAACCCGACCGTATTGAAGCCGGACTCGCCGTCAAAATTATCGTGCTGCGATGGCAGCAATTCGCCCGTGGTGCTGGCCCAGGAGCTACCCATCACGGTGTGTTTACGGCAGCCGGAGGCACAACCTGCGACCCACTCACGAACGTTGCCAGCGATGCCGTAAAAGCCCGCAGTGGCGCCGAATCGACGCACCGGCGCGGTGGTGGCGTGACTATCGTTGCAGTTGAGGCTGCTGCGGTCGTGAAATTTCTGGTCAAAGCTCTGGTCGCCGATATTGGCGGTGCAATCGGCGCCATCGGCTGCCGTTTTGGCGAGCGCGGACCATTCGGCAGCGCTGAGTAGTCGATAGCGTTTGCCGGTGGATTTGCTCAACCAATCGGCGTAGGCCTTGGCGTCGCCCCAATCGACGCAGACCACCGGGTGATCGCCGCTCTGCTCGAAGCCGGGACTTTGCCAACTGCGGCTGCGCGAACTGCGGAAAGAAGATTCGCGGTCGCGGCAGGCCGGCCGTTTGCTGCGACCACTGGCGCCAGCCGCCGTCCAGAAGCGGCCAAACGCTGCCACCGTGGTTTCGGTTTCTGCCACCGCCAAGCGCTTGCCGCCGCTGTTGATGATGCGCAGGCTTGGCCCGGGTTGATTGCCCACCGGGTCACTGAATACGTAGCCGGGCTTGCCGATGCCGCCGGCCTGCTTGAGGCCGGCCAGTGCTGCCGGATGGCTCGGCGCGAGCACCAGCGCACGTTCGAAGGCGGCCTTGGCGTCGGCTTCGTTCCAGGCGGCAATGGCGCGGGCGCCCTCATTCAGCGCTTGCGTCAGCAGCGCAGTGCGTTGCTGTTCGTAGTGGGAGCTGAGGTCGCCATCGCTGTCGAAGCTGCCGGCGGTGTTGATGGCACGCGCGGAGTTTTCCATCCACGCAGCAATATTGCCGTTGGCCAGTTGCTGCTCGGCGATGGCGGCGTAGGCGCGCCCGGTGTTGACCAGTCCGAGTTTGGCTTCGGCGTTGTTCGGCTCAATTTTCAGCGCCAGCCGAAAACGCTCGGTGGCATTGCGGCCGGCTGGCTGGCTCAGTCGTTGTGCGGCGATATCGGCGCGCCCCCAACGCAGCAGGGCGGCGACCGGATCGATGACCGTGGTCTCGATGGCAAGGCGGCGCTGGGCTTCCTGCTCGGGGTCGAGGATGGCGTCGTCAGCACCAACGCCAAGCGGCTCCGCTGGCGCATCGGCATCGGCATCGGCGGCATCCGCAGCATCAGCAATGGTGGCCAACGGCGATGGCGCGCTTGGCGGTGATTCGACGGTCGGCGTCGGGTTGCCTTCGGCCACGGTGGCGGCCGGCGCCAGCGCGGCTGCGCTGCGGTGCTGTTGCCAAATGCCAGCGCCGACGAGAACGACGCCGAGTACCACCAGCGCTGCGATGATCCAGGGCAGTCTGGATTTTTGGACAGTGGACGGCGTGGCGTCGCTGGTCGGCTTCGGTGGCACGGTGGCTGAGGTTGCGCCCGTGGCGACCGCCGCCGCGATCAGTGCTGGCGGTGGCCGCAGGTTTCTTTGGGTTTCTTTTTGTGCGGCGGCGAGGGCATCGGCGCTCAGCGCCTCGGTCGCCGCGCCGGGCATGATCAACACCGCTGGCTTCGACTTCGGCGGTGGCGTCGGCGCCGACTGGGCAATCGCGGCGCCGCGCAAGGTTGGCAAAGCGGTCATTGGTTGCGTCGGCGGCTCGACCGGGGTGGGCTTGGCGGCTGCGCCAGCGCCGCCGATGCGCGACTGAATGTGGGTCAGCTCGGCGAGAAATTCGTCGGTATTCTGGAAACGATCCGCCGGATCTTTGGCCATCGCGCGGTCGATCAGCGTTTGCCAATGCTGCTTATTGTCGGGCAGCCTGGGCACCGGCTCGAACACATGCGCATAGGCGATGGCAAAACCGTCTTCACCATCGTAGGGCGGACTGCCGGTAATCGCCTCGAACGTCAGCGCGCCGAGCGAATAAACATCGGAGCGGCCATCGACATCGCTGCCGCGGGCTTGTTCCGGGCTCATGTAATGGCTGGTACCGACACTGACGCCGGCATTGGTGATGCGGGAACTCTTGGTCACCGCCCGGGCGATGCCGAAGTCGGTTAACACCGGGTTGTCGTTGATATCGAACAGCACGTTGCCCGGCGCCACATCGCGATGCACAAAGCCGCGCTGGTGGGCATAGCCGAGGGCGCGGGCAACGCCGGCCAATACCCGCAGGATTTCGGCTTCCGGCGCGCCGTTGCGGATGCGCTTGAGAAAATCGCCGTTGGGCAGGTGCTGCATCGAAAAATAGTGCAGCTTTTCTTCGGTAATACCGACATCGTAAACGGCGACGATATTCGGATGCGCCAACGACGCCAAGGTGCGCGCTTCCTGCATGAAGCGGCGCGAGAAACTCGGGTCCGAGACCATCGCCGGGTTCATCACCTTGAGCGCCACTTCGCGCTCCAGCGAGGTCTGCACGGCGAGGTAGACCATCGCCATGCCACCGACGCCGACTTCACGTTTGATTAAGTAACCGGGAACCTGGATCACTTGATTGGGACTCAATGCGCAATGGCCGGATTGTAGCGGGCATCCCGGCGAGCGGCACGGCTCCCGGACTGGATTTCGCCAAGCGGATCACGCCGTGGGCCGGTTTGCCGGGTTTTGGTCGCGGTTGAAGGCGGTTTTGGCTCTCAGGAGTTTCACCGGGACGACTCGCTCGCGGAGCGAGTGAAAGTCTTCGGAAGTCCCGCAGGGACCGACCCACTCGCGCAGCGAGGGCAAGCTATCGGTAGTCTCGCTTCGTCAGGCGGCCATGCACGATCAGTACTACTCGCCGTCCCTGATCGGACTCTCTTGGAACTGCCTGCGTCCATCTACGAAGACTTAAATCTCAAGATAAGTTCCAAACAGAAGGCAACACAAAACTAGCCGCCGCCAATCGCCCGCACAATTTCGACGCGATCCTCTGGATGGAGCAGCGTGCTGGCATGCTGGCTGCGCGCGACGATGCAGCGATTGACTTCGACGGCAACGCGTTGCTCGGTGAGGCCGAGTTGTTGCAGCAAATCGCTGACTGTTTGGCCTGGGCTGATCGGCAGGGGTTTGCCGTTGAGAAAAATAGTCAAGCTGCTCATGGTGTTAGGCACCCGGACAAGGCCTGTTTGGCGGCGGCGAAAGAAAAATGTTGTTCAACGTTGACCAGGCCGCCCTGCGACAGCCGTTGCCACAACGCTTCATCCTGATAAAGCCGCAGCACCTGCGCCGCGAAGTCGGCGGCAGTATCGGCGATCAATACGTCGGCTTCGGGTTGCAGGTACATGCCCTCGGCAGCCAACGTCGTTGCCACCACCGGCTGGCCGTAGGCCATGCTCTGATTGACTTTGCCCTTGACGCCAGCGCCGAAGCGCAGCGGTGCAACCGAGAGTCGGCAGCCATCGAGATAAGCGTCCAGTGATTCGACAAAACCGGTGGCGAGCACCCGATCCGAGGCCAGCGCCGTGATCGATGCCGGCATGCGACTGCCGACGATATGAAAACATGCTCCCGGCAAGCGCTCGGCGATCAGCGGCCAGATGTCGGCGACGAACCAGTGCATCGCATCGACGTTGGGCTGGTGCTGAAAACCACCGACAAAAAACAAGTCGCGACGTTCGCCAAACGAACGGCGGCTGCCGACCACGGCGTGGACATTGGACAGTACCTCGATGCGTGCGCCGGGGACTTCCTGCCGCAACAAGGCTTGCTCCACCGGACTGACTACCAAAGTGAGGTCGCAGGCCCTGACCAGCCGCAGTTCCGCCAGTTGGGTTTTCGCAGCGCTACGCACCAAGTCTGGGCGCTGGGCAAGTTCGGCGGCGCGTTGTTCGCGCAGATAGTGCAGGTCAACGGTATCGAACACCAGCTGTGCGTGCGGTGCGTACTGCCGCACCAGCGGCAACAGCGGACCGGCGACATAGTGGCGGCTCAGTATCACCACCTGCCAGAGCGATCCGGTCGCTTTGAAGAAGTTGACCGGATCGCCGATCCACGGGTGATACAGCACTTCTACACCGAGCTGTTGCAAGCGTTCGGTATAGCCCGCGCAGTAAGCCCGGTTTTCGGTGGTGAAAGTGACTTTCCAGCCGAGCTCGATCAGGGCACGAAACAGGTTGACCAAGCGGACCGAACCGGAATCTTTATCGGGCTCGGGCGTCGTTGCATCGATCATCAGCAGGCGGCCGCGCGCCCGGTGTTCGCGGGCCAGGGTGATGGTGGTGCCAACTCGTGGTTGTTGCGCCAGCGCCGTGCGCCAGCGTTCGGCAAAGGTTTGCTGGTTGACGACTTGATAGCGCTTGATGCCAGCGCCGGTATCGGTGCCGGCGGTGATGCCCTCAAAGTGGATGACCGTGGCGGCCGGCTGGTAAAGCACGCGCAAACCGCACGCGCGTACTTGAAAGGCGAGGTCGGTATCTTCGTAATAAGCCGGCCTGTAGCGGGTGTCGAAACCGCCCAATTGTTCGAACAAAGCGCGGCGGATGGCAATCGCCGCGCCGGAGCAATAATCGACTTCGCGGACATAGTTGAATGCGGGGTCGCTGGGGTCGGCGAAGCGGCCGTAGTTCCAGCCGGAAGCATCGGCAAACACGATGCCGCCGGCCTCTTGCAAACGGCCATCGGGATAGACCAGCTTGGCGCCGACCAGGCCGACGTTCGGGTGCTCTGAAAAAGTATCCAGCAGACGATCCAGCCAGCCCTTGGTGACCTGGGTATCGTTGTTGAGAAACAGCAAAAACTCACCGCTGGCCCGCGCCGCACCGGCATTGCAGGCGCCGATAAAGCCGAGATTGCGGTCGTTGTGGAGGGCGATGATGCCGCCAATCCGCGCCAGCCCGGCGCGGGTGTGGTCGCTGGAGCAGTCATCGACCACGATCACTTCAAAAGCGTGCCGCCCGGCATGGGCCGCGATCGATTGCAGACAGGCCTGGGTGTAGGGAAACTGGTTGTAAACCGGGATGATGATGCTGGCCAGCGGCGCCGTGCTGGTGGGCACGGTGAAACCTGGGCTTACGCTGTTGGGCGCGGTCAGCACGGCCGTCAACACGGGCGGTTCGATGGCCGTTGGCAGTGATGGCCGGGCCTGCTGCACGCGGGCGATGGTGCCGTTTATGCCCCGACTGCGCAGACTGTTCAACACGCGCGGTGGCAGACCCAACCAGCGGTTGCCCCAATAACGACAGCGCGCGCGCAGGTTGCGCAAACCAGAAACGATGCCACGCAGCGGCCGGGTAATGCGCCAGGAGGTGCTCATCAGCAGGTCTTGTCGCAATCCCTCGACGCGGGCAACTTCTGCTGCCCAGCCGGCATCTGCTGTGGCTTTCTCCTGTTCCAGGCGTTGATAGCGCTGCTGCGCCAATTGCAGTTCGTTGCCGAGGCGGTTGACTTCCTGGTCCAGTGATTTTGCCCATTCCGTACGCTGCTTGATGGTGGCATCGAGCTGCTCGATGGTGGCCTCACGCTGCTCGATGGTGGTCTCGAGCCGTTGCTGCGTAGCACGCAGCTCGGTTGCTTGAACGCGCAAGCTGCGGGCTTCGCGAACGCTGTTTAGCGCCCATTCGGTGCGGGATTCAACCAGCTCGATTTGTTCGGCCAACTGCTGTTGCAAGCGCTGGCGCGCTGACTCCAAGCGCAGTTGTTCGGCGGCAAGCTGTTGGATCGGCGCGGTCAATGTGGTCGCGGTTGCAGCGATCAGTGCGGCCACCGGGGTGGCCAAGGTACCGAGCAAATCGAAGTGGGCGCGGCGGGCGTCGCTGATGCGCGTCGCTGGTTGCGTGCGCAGATGTTCGCCGATCCGCAGCAAGCCACTGCGATCAGCGTGCAGGTTTGACAGCAGATCAGCAATCGCCGCGGCATTGGGAGCGATGAGCAAACCGTTGACACCATCGGCAATGCGCTCGACGAAACTGCCCAGGCGGGTAGCGATCGGTGGCACGCCGAGCGCCCACAATTCACTCAGGGTGTAGCTGAAACTTTCGGCGACGGTAGCTGGTAGCAGAGCGGCGTCCGGCTGCAACGTGGCAACCAGTCCGGGCAAAGCGGCGCGGTCATAGTCGAGCAGCACATGCACGTGGGCCTGGCCGAAAAAGGCCTGCCCGGCGGCACCGCAACCAAGCAGGTACAGATCGGCATAGCGGGTGATGTCGGCCACTGCGGCGTGCAACAGTTGCTCGGCCTTGCCGCCTTGGATGCGGCCCAGCACCAGCAATCGCAGGCGACCGTGCTGGGTTTGCGGGAGCGCTGGGGGTGGCTCGGGAAATGGACGCAAGCCGTGCGGGATCACCGCGAAACGATTGTCGGCCAATACTGGCGCGATCCGCAGCCAGTTGCGGCGCACGCAGTCGCTGGGCGCCGCCAAGGCAATTTTGTAGCGCACCAGATCGTCCAGAAAGTGTTCGCGCAATGCGCTCCAATGGCGCACTTCCTGGGATTGGAAAGGCGACGTGCTGGCATCGGCATCGGCCAGTGCCGAGGCCATGCTGGCGGGGTCGAACGCCAATGACGGATCGCCGAAATCGGCATGCAGCACCGGCCATAGTGGGTAGTAGTCGTGGCAAATGAAGGTGGTGGGCAGGCCGCAGTGCAGGGCGTCGAGGCTATGACCAATCAGCGACGACACGATCACCGCACTGACACTGAAATCGCTGATCAGCGTCGTCAGCAGTTGCCGGTAGCCGGCATCGGCGGTCACCGTATCGGCAATGGTGGCGGCGAGTGGCCACGACCGAATCGGCCAAAAGCCGGACTCGCCAACCACGCCGAGCCGCAGCGATTCGCCGTAACAACGACGCGAAAACTGGCCGCGGGATTGCAGCGCCAGGTGGGTGTGTTGCCGATCACCGGCGGCCAGGTCGAGGACGAATCGCTCGACGCCGCCGCCCCAGTCGTGCAACACATGCAGAATCACTGGTTTGCCATCGAAACCCGGCAAGGCGCACGGTGGCGGCGACGCCACCGCCGCGATGCGCAGTTGCAGCCAACTCAAGGGCGAGTCCGGCGCGATTGGCTTCGGGTCCTCCGCAAGCGCCGGGCCGGTGATGGATGGACCACGGCGTCCAACGAACATCTGCGGGCAACATTCGGCGGTGACCGCATCCGGCAACTGCCCGGCGGGCAACGTGGGCCAGCCCAAGGCCAGTTGCTGCCGCGCCGATGATCGCCACAAAGCGGCCTGCGGCAGGTAGTGATGGGTGGGAATCCGCACGCGCTCGGCGAGCAGACAACAGAGCTGATCGATGGTCTCCGCTGGTCGATCCGAACCGTTGCCCGCGACCAGTGGCAAGCCAAGCGCAAGGCCGGATCCGAGCGGTGAGATGACTTCCGCCGAGCTCCCCAGAGACCAGGCAAGCAGGCGTGGCAGCGCCTGCGCGGGTAGTAGCGCATCGGCGGCGATCAAGCAGACATCGCCGCCTACGCCGGCCTGCTCCAAACGCGCAATGGCGCTCGCCATATCGGCGGCCATCGGTAGCGGCCGCAAGCCATCGTGCTGGAGGAGGTCCTCGGCCAGTGGCGGGCCAAGATAATAGACCGGGCTGGCCGCCGACAACGCGGGCAGCAGTCGATCCAAATCGCCGGGGTGGAAGCTGTCGCCAAAAAGCGCAGCCGCAAGCGGAGGGGTGTCGTGCACTAGTGGGGTTCTTCGTGGTAAGGCGTTGCGCAGAAATAACTTGCGCAGATTGCGCAGGACTTTCGTTCGCCTGCAA
>PEUI01000115.1 GCA_002785585.1 Lysobacterales bacterium CG02_land_8_20_14_3_00_62_12 | reverse complement strand
CCGAACCCGGGCATCGTCGGCAAACATCGCCTTGGCAACGGCAATCGCCGCCGGATCCTTGTCCATCACCAGCAAGTGGCCGGTGCTGGCAAGGCGCTGCAAAATTTCCCGGGCATGACCGCCGCGACCAAAAGTGCCATCGAGATAACGGCCGCTGGGCTGGATCGCCAAGGCGGCGATCACCGCATCCCGCAATACCGGAATGTGGGTGTCCTCGACGGTGTTCAGCACGGCGCTCATAGCCGCAACTTCAACATGTCGGGCGTCACCTCGGCCTCGCCGATGATGCGTTTGACCTGCGCCGAGTGCGCGTCTTCACTCCACAACTCGAAGCGGCCGCCCATGCCGAGCAGTACCGCCTTCTTTTCCAATCCGGCGGCGCTGCGCTGGCTGGCCGGCACCAACAAGCGGCCACTACCATCGACCTCGGCCGGCGTCGCCGCGCCGACCAGCTTCAACTGCAGGTTGCGGTGCACCGAAATCATCGGCGGCAACGCGTTGACTTCGTCGCGCACCTTTTCCCAGTCGCGCACCGGGTACAGCCACAAACAACCCGGTTCGAACGGGTTGTAGGTAAACACCAGGCGATTGCCGCATTGCGCCGAAATCAGCTCGCGATAAGCCGTCGGAATCGACATCCGGCCCTTGTCGTCAATGGTGATCGCGGTCTCGCCTTGGAACATGTCGGTCTATCCGGTCGGTCTATCCATGGGGAAATACGCAAAAAGTGGCCCACAAAAAACCACAATTTCCCCGAATATTTCACGGGCGCCCACCATAGAGCCGCTTTTAGGGCGAGTCAAGGGACAGAGGACGGAAGACAGAGGACAGAGGACAGAGGACAGGGGACCAGACGCGACAGCATGTGGCCCATGACGAACGTTCTGCCTGCTTCGCGGCGATTTCCGGGGAGGCCGCTTTTGGAAAACGCTGATGTGACGGCGTGATGGTTGGCGCAACCTGTCCGATCCCGCAGGGCTGCGCTCGAACCACTGGCGGCAACTGGCGAGAGTGGCCGCGAACCGGGCGTGGTAGCTCCGTCAGATCGCCGAACTGCCCCGCAAAGACGCCCCGCCGACGCCGCTGGTGACCCCGCTGGCTATTCCACAGACTGTCTGAAGCGAGCGTTTCAATTTCCTGTTCTCGGCCCCTGTGTTCCTTTGTTGGTGCTGTACTCTCTGGCCGAAAGGGGCTTTGCATTTCTTGTCCTTCCCCGAGAGCCGACGAATCCTTACCGTCCCGCAACACTTGCCCGCCCGTTATCCACGCCCATGACTCCTCCTGACTTTACCTATGGCCCGCCAGCGGCACGTCCTCGATCCGTCGTCCGGGAGGACACCATCGAATACGGCTTCATCGGCAAACTCCAAAGCCTCAAGTACGACTATCGCGAAGACATCCGCGACCGCGCCGCTTTAGAGAAAAACTTCCGCGAAAAATTCGAGGCCCTCAACCGCGTCCAGCTCACCGATGGCGAATTCCCGCGTCTGCTCGACGAGATCATCACCCCCGATGTCTTTACCGCCGCCCGCACCTTGCGCGAGCGCAACAGCTTCACCCGGGACGACGGTACGCCGCTGAACTACACCCTGGTCAACATCAAGGACTGGTGCAAAAACTCCTACGAGGTCATCCACCAGCTCCGCATCAACACCGACAACAGCCACCACCGTTACGATGTCCTGCTGCTCATCAACGGCGTGCCCTGTGTGCAGATCGAGCTGAAAACCCTTACCGTCAGCCCGCGTCGGGCCATGGAGCAGATCGTCGATTACAAGAACGACCCCGGCAACGGCTACACCAGGACGCTGCTGTGCTTCCTCCAGATCTTCATCGTCAGCAACCGCACTGAGACCTGGTATTTCGCCAACAACAACGCCCGCCATTTTGCCTTCAATCAGGACGAGCGCTTCCTGCCGATCTATCAGTTTGCCGACGAGGCGAACACGAAGATCACCCACCTCGACAGCTTCGCCGAGACCTTCCTCGTCAAATGCACCCTCGGCCAGACCATCAGCCGCTACATGGTGCTCATCGCCAGTGAGCAAAAGCTGATGATGATGCGGCCCTATCAGGTCTATGCGGTGAAGCAGATCGTCAACTGTATCCACCAGAACTGCGGCAACGGCTACATCTGGCACACCACCGGCAGCGGCAAAACGCTCACCTCCTTCAAGGCCGCCACGCTGCTCAAGGACAACCCCGACATCGAAAAATGCCTGTTCGTCGTGGATCGCAAAGACCTCGACCGGCAGACCCGCGAGGAATTCAACAAATTCCAGGAAGGCTGCGTCGAGGAAAACACCAACACCGGCGCGCTCGTCCGTCGCCTGCTGTCAGACGACTACGCCGACAAGGTCATCGTCACCACCATCCAAAAGCTCGGCCTCGCGCTGGATGACACTAGTCGCCGCAACAAGCAGCGAAAAAATAACGACCAACCGACCTACAAGGAGCAGTTGCAGCCGCTGCGCGACAAGCGCATCGTCTT
>PEUI01000037.1 GCA_002785585.1 Lysobacterales bacterium CG02_land_8_20_14_3_00_62_12 | reverse complement strand
CTGCCCTTGCGCGACATCGCACCCGCACAGTGTCTTTCATCATCGATGAGTGCCGCACCCCTGCTGCATGAAAGTTAAGCACGATCCAGGCAAATCCAGGCGGTTGAGCTTAGGCGATGAGCGCCCGCAAAAAAACTTTGTGCGGTGACTTGACAGCAGAAAAACAGGTGTTATAGTTCACTACAACACCACCTCGCAAACTCTGGTGAACCGCCATGACCACGCTGAACGTCCGCTTTTTCCTGCTGATCCTGTTTATCGCCGCACTCGGCTGGCTGGCGCCCGCGATGGACCCGGCTGCCGCCCGTGCCGAGCCCGCGTCCAGTGAGATGGCAGCCACTGGCAGCGGTGCCGAGGCAGCCACACCGTCACCGGATTCTGCCCTGACCGCTCAGCCGACGACCACAACCGCCGACTCGGCGGTGCCCAGAGCACGTGCCCGCCGACCCGCACGCATCGATTTGTCGATGCCCTACTACCGCTTCGGCCGACTGCCGATCCCCCTCAGGGACTAACCACCATGAGCATGCACTGGAACGAATCGGCACCGATCTATCGACAACTGCGCGAGCGCATCAAGGCGATGATCCTGGATGAAGCATTGAAGGAGGGCGATGCGCTGCCTTCGGTGCGCCAGGTATCGGCCGACTTTCAATTGAATCCGATTACCGTATCCAAGGCCTATCAGGAACTGGTGGACGAGAACCTGGTGGAAAAGCGGCGCGGCCTCGGCATGTACGTCAACAGCGGCGCGCGCTTGCAATTGTTGGCCAGCGAGCGCGAACGCTTTGTCCGCGAAGAATGGCCACCATTGAAGGCGCGCCTGCAGCGACTGGGGCTCGATTTCAAACAACTACTCGAATCCGAAGCCACCACCAAATCGGGGAGCAAGCACCCATGAGCACCGTCGTTACCGCACGCAACCTGCGCAAACGTTATGGCAAGTTTGAAGCCCTCAAAGGCTGCGATTTTCAGATCGAATCCGGTCGCATCGTCGGCCTGATCGGTCCCAACGGCGCTGGCAAGACCACCGCCCTCAAAGCGATGTTGGGCCTCACCCAATACGACGGCGAGCTATCGGTGCTCGGCATGAACCCGCACAGCCAACGCCACCAGCTCATGCAGCAGGTCTGCTTTATCGCCGATGTGGCCGTACTGCCGCGCTGGATCCGCGTCCGCCAGGCGATTGATTACGTCGAAGGTGTGCATCCGCGATTCTCGCGCGCCCGCTGCGATCAGTTTCTCAAGCGCACAAAAATTGGGCCGGAAATGAAAGTGCGGCAATTGTCCAAGGGCATGATTGCGCAGTTGCATCTGGCGCTGGTGATGGCGATCGACGTCAAGTTGTTGGTGCTCGATGAACCCACCCTCGGTCTCGACATTCTCTATCGCAAAGAGTTCTACCAGACCCTGCTGAACGATTACTTCGATCAGGAAAAGACCATCCTCATCACCACCCACCAAGTCGAAGAAATCGAACACATCCTGACCGATGTGATGTTTATCAAAGACGGGCAGATCACGCTAGCGGCGAGCATGGATGCCATCGGAGAGCGATTTACCGAGGTCATGGTCGGCATTGACCAGCGCGACGCGGCAATGCGCTTCAAACCTCTGGACGAGCGTCAGGTGTTCGGCAAGTCGATCTTCTTGTTTGATGGCATCAGCAACGCCGACGCCGCCGCGCTGGGTGAAATTCGCAAGCCCGGCATTGCCGACATCTTCGTTGCCACCATGAAAGGAGCCTACGCATGAACGCCTTCGTCACCCTGTTGCAGCGCGAGTTCTGGGAACACCGCGGCGGTTTTCTGTGGGCACCGCTGGTAGTGATCAGCGTGTTCGTCATGATCACCCTGATGGGCCTGACCATCGGCGAGGCACACATTGGCGGTCGAAACATGCAGATTAGTGGCATGCCGATCGCCCAGATGCTGGAATCCGCATCGATCGAAAAGCAGGCCGAAATTACTCAAGGGATACAAATCGGTCTGGCCTCAATGGCAATGTTGGTGCAAATTGTGCTCGGCTTTGTGTTGTTCTTCTATCTGCTCGGCGCCCTTTTCGATGACCGCAAGGACCGCTCCATTCTGTTCTGGAAATCGATGCCGGTTTCTGATCTGCAAACGGTAGCGTCCAAAGTGGCGAGCGCCGCCGTGGTCGCACCGGTACTGGCCTGGGCTGCCAGTATCGTCTTTCATCTGCTGATGCTCGGCTTGCTGGGAGGCTTTCTGGCCTGGCATGGGGTCAGTCCGATCAAAGTGCTGTGGGGTCCGGCCGAACCCTGGCAACTGTGGGCAAAAATGCTGGTGGCGATTCCGGTCAACGCGCTCTGGGCGTTGCCGTGCTACGGCTGGCTGCTGCTGGTATCGAGCTGGGCCCGCAGCAAGCCTTTCCTGTGGGCGGTATTTGTGCCGGTGCTGACCGGGCTGCTGCTGGCCTGGTTCGACATGCTGACCAAGCTGCGCATTCCTGATTCCTGGTACTGGACCCATATCTTTTCGCGCGGGCTGTTCAGCGTGTTTCCGTATTCCTGGAGCCCGGGCCGCACCTTCAGCTTCGGCTACCAGTTTGACCACGGCCACAGCCCAGCCGATCTGATCAGCTGGACCTCGATCAGCGACTTGCTCGGAGGGCCCAACCTCTGGCTGGGGGCCCTCGCCGGAATGGCAATGCTGGTCGGCGCCATCTACCTGCGTCGCTACCGCGAGATTGCCGATTGAATGGCTGTGTGCATCGGTCCGCGCCGCTACCGGCGAGTGGTAGCGGCCCAGCGACCGCCCTGCAACAGCCACTACCGCAAACCCATCTTTTAGCGCCATCTGCGCCCAGTTTCTGGCGCCGCAGACCGCCACTTTAGATGCCGCACAAATGGGTCGAAGTCGCGGTCGCTGTATAGCAACGCCAAGCATCCAGCAAATCGGTTTGTACGCTGCTTACGCCGCGAAAATAGTCAATCCAGACACTGGAATCAACCAGAATCAACGGTCTGACCGCAGCGCCGCAAGGTCGCCTTGCCAGTTCAACTTCCCACGGAAACGTCGAATCTGAGCTTGCTGGCGCAGGTTTAGCAAAGCGCGCAGCCCGGCGTCCACCACTGCCCGTTTGGTCTTGATGCCGGTTGCCCGCAGCGTTTCTTGCATCAGCTTGTCGTCAATCACGATGTTGGTGCGCATGATGTGCATCCCACCAGACCTTGATGCGCATCCTAAATCGTGCCGGGTCGCGGCGCAATTCACCCTGACGACGCGGAACCCGCACCCCATCTATCTCCAAGCACGCTGCTGCGGGTTCCGCCCGACACCACTGGGCGTGCGCAAATCGGCTAACGCAGGCCGCGCATGACCCTGCGATAACGCGCTGCAATCACGTCGCGTTGTTGGTGGCGACCCTCGCGGACGCACCAGCGACCGCCGCTCATGACATCCCGCACCAGGTTCTGGTTGCCGGCGAACAGCCAGGTGTCGAGCACCTGCGCCAAATCGCTGGCGGCAAATTGCGGGTGCTGGTGATCGAGCACGATCAAGTCGGCAGCCAACGCTTGGCTGCCTGGGGCGTCGTCGGCATCCGCCACGCCGGCCGCCCGCCAGCCGCCACGCCAGGCCGCATCGAACAAGCGGGTACCGACGCTGGGTTGCAGGGCGCTGGCGGCGACGTTGCGCTGCCGCTTGGTCAGGCGCTGGCCATACTCCAGCCAGCGCAGTTCTTCGACCGGGGAAACCGAGATGTGGCTGTCCGATCCGATCGCGAAACTGCCACCGGCATCGAGATATTTTTGCAGCGGGAACACACCATCGCCGAGATTGGCTTCGGTGGTCGGACAGAGCACGACATTGGCCCCGCTTTGCACAATGCCGAGCGCTTCGGCGTCACTCAGATGGGTGGCGTGAACCAGATGCCAGTGCTGATCGACGGCGGCATGATCGAGCAGCCAGGCCACCGGCGTCTGGCCGCGCAGCGCCAGGCACTCGTCGACTTCGGCGCACTGCTCGGCAATATGGATATGCAGCGGTCGTTGCGGCGCCGACTCGGCCGCCAGAAACTCGGACAGGACCGCTGGCGCCACGGCGCGCAAAGAATGCAGGGCACTGCCGACGATCAACCGATCCGATTCCAGACCACGCAAGCGCTGACACAGCGCGAGCAAGCCCTCCACCGAAAACCAAAATCGGCGTTGCCGTTCATTCAAGGGCCGGGCGTCAAAGCCGCCGGTTTGATAGAGCACTGGCAACAGGGTCATGCCGATGCCGGTCTCGGCGGCGGCCTCGATCAACGCCAACGCCATCGCCGCCGGGTCGGCATACGGTTGGCCATCGGGCTGATGATGCAGATAGTGGAACTCGGCGACCCAGGTGTAACCGGCCTCCAGCATTTCCACGTAGAGTTGGGCGGCAATCGCGCGCAGTTCATCGGGCCCGATCCGACCGGCGAATTGATACATGGTCTCGCGCCAGGACCAAAAACTGTCGCGTGCCGCCGTGCGGTGTTCGGTGCGACCGGCAATGGCACGCTGAAAGGCGTGCGAATGCGCATTGCACAGACCCGGCAGCACATAGCCGTTGAGGGTTTCGCTGTTTGGATCCGGCCGGGACTGCGGCAACAATCGGCCCTGATCGATCCGCAAACAGGGCGAATGCTGCCAGCCGTTTGCGGTCCAGTAGTTTTCCGGCTTGATGGTAGCGACGCGCGGCTCGGTCATAAGGCAATACTGTTCGGATAAGCGACTCGGTGCGGGTCGTAGGGTGGGTGCAACCCACCTTTGTGCGGCATTTCAGAACGGTGGGTTGCACCCACCCTACGCTAAAGTGAACAGCGCATCCACCGCTACCACGGTAGCAAAGAACAGCGGCGGCAAGCCGCCGCACTCCAAAGTTGTAGTCACCACCACCGCTGCCTGCGCCCAAGGATCTAACCATGCCCACCGCACCCGATCACGGTGATCTTCTACTAACCGAATGTCGACTGGTCAACCCGGACCCGAGCGGACACGGCTATCAAATCGTCGATGACGCGGTGATCGCGATTGCCGGTTCGTCGATTGTCTACGCCGGTCCGCGCCAGGCCCTGCCCAGCGCCATCGCCGGGCGTGCGGGCAAGCGCCTTGCACTCGACCATCGCCTGGTCACACCGGGTTTGATCGACTGCCATACCCATCTGGTTTTTGCCGGTGATCGCGCCGCTGAATTCGAGCAGCGCCTGTCCGGTGCCAGCTACGCGGAGATCGCCCGCGCTGGCGGCGGCATCCTGGCCACCGTCACCGCCACCCGCGCGGCCAGCGTTTCGGCACTGACCGAATCCGGACTACAGCGCGCTCGCAGCTTGCTCGGCGACGGCGTCAGCACCATTGAAATCAAGTCCGGCTACGGTCTCGATCTGGACAGCGAACGGCGCATGTTGCAGGCCGCGCGCGGCATCGGTCAGGAGCTTGGCATCCACGTCAGCACCACCTTGCTTGGCCTGCATGCGCTGCCTGCGGAATATCGCGAGCGCCGCGCCGATTACCTGGATGCGGTGATCAATGTCTGGCTGCCCACCTTGCACGCAGAAGGACTGATCGACGCCGTCGACGCGTTCTGCGAACACATCGCCTTTACGGTGGAGGAAACTCGGCGCTGGTTCACGGCGGCCGCGCGGCTCGGCATCGCCGTCAAATTGCACGCCGATCAACTGTCAAATGGCGCCGCTGCGGCGCTGGTCGCCGAGTTTGGCGGGCGCTCGGCCGATCACCTCGAATACACCGACGCCGCGGGGGTTGCCGCGATGGCGGCGGCGGGCACGGTCGCGGTGTTGCTGCCGGGTGCGTTTTATTGTCTGCGCCAATCGCAATTGCCACCGATTGCCGCGCTGCGGCGCCACGGTGTAGCCATGGCGGTGGCAACCGATCTGAACCCGGGCACCTCGCCGTTATGTTCGTTGCGCCTGGCGATGAATCAGGCCTGCACCCTGTTTCGACTGACCCCGGCCGAAGCCTTTGCCGGCGTCACCTGTCACGCCGCACAGGCACTGGGGCTGGGCAAACGCAAAGGGCGCATCGAACGCGGTTACGACGCCGATCTGGCAGTGTGGAACCTGCACCACCCGGCCGAACTCAGCTACTGGATGGGCGCGCCGGGGCCGCAGCACTTGTTCGCGAGCGGGCAGCAGCGGTATTGACACCGGGGTCTTGCGCCGCGCCAATCGGTTGCCGACTCGCCGATACAACGCGCCGATATAACAAAGGCCCCGACGGGGCCTTTGTACTCAACGCGATACGCGTTCAGATCAGACTTTTTTCTTCGCCGGTGCCGCCTTCTTGGCAGCAGCAGGCTTGGCTGCGGCTGGCTTGGCTGCGGCTGGCTTGGCTGCGGCTGGCTTGACTGCGGCTGGCTTGGCTGCGGCTGGCTTGGCGGCTGCGGGTTTGGCGGCGCTCGAGCTCTTGGCGGCGCTCGACTTGGTGACCGCGGGCTTGGCGCTGGCGGCGGTCGTCGCTGGACCGGCGACCTTGGCTTTATCCGAATGCGGACGCACATTGCCGTAGCTCTTGAGAAAAATCTTGCCTTTACGGCTCTTGCGATCACCCTTGCCCATCTCTGCATTACTCCGATTCAAGTTTCTGGATTGCGAAGGCTAGCAGCAAATGGCCCCACTCGCCGCGCTGTGGCCGTTTTCCGGTCAATCCCGTTGGCTGCTAGCGGGCGGCACCGGGGGCTGGCTTGAGGCTTTTCCACAGGGAAAATGCATCGCTGCGGATGCGCACCGAATAACGGTTGACAGCGTGCGCGCCACCGAGCGCGAAACCGCCCAAGGTCATGCTGAGCGCGTGCCAGCCCGGCGCTGATTCGAAGTAAATGCCGGCCAGCAGGCAGGCGATTCCGGCCAGGAACAATCCCGGCACCAGACGCCGCTGCGAATACGACAGTCCACTACTGATTACCAGCGCGCCAAAGCCAATCGCCATAACCACGAAGACACGTTCGATGCGATGGTCGGCGAGCAGACCGGCCGCAGTCAGCGGCAACGCCACCAGCAGCAAAGGCAGCAGCGCGCAGTGCAGCGCACAAATAAACGCCGCCGCCGAACCCAGCGCATCCAGCTTGGGTAGCCAGTGCGAATGGGTGTCGGCGTGGTGCGGGCAGGCGTTGACTTTCATGCACAGCTTATCCTCTGGTGACGCACGTTGTGAAACCGACCCGGGGCCGACAGCAATCCTGCCGCCGGTAGCAGTCACCGCGCCGCTGTCCGGGTCGGACCAAACTGCAAGTGATACTTTATAACATGTCAGGCCCGACCACAAGTCTGGCGTGTTTTCGCCCGGTTACTTGCGCTGCAGCGATCCGCACGTTGCGCGCTTTGCGTTCGCCGCTTTTGTGGCGGCAGTCACGTTTTCGGCCAATGCGTCGCACTAGCATCCCCGCAAACTCATGGGGGTATCGGCGATGTCGCACACCACAGTCAAAAAAATCCGGTCGACGACGGCCGCCATCGTGCTGACCACGATGATCGCCGCCACCGCCAACGCCGGCGATCTGTTGTTCACTGCCAGTTTCGACGAGTCCCCGGAAGGCCCGTACAACGATTATGAAGCCGCCCGCTTTCTGACCCAAACCACCTTTGGACCAACCCTTGCCGAAATCCAGCGTTTGCGCCGTATTGGCTACAACGCCTGGCTGAGCGAGCAGTTGGCATTGCCTTTCAGCGGGCACCAGCCGTATCTGGATCAGATCGCCGCCATCCCCGAGGACGTTTACCACAACATCCGCTACGAAGCCTGGACGCAGCGCGCGCTGACCGCACCCGATCAACTGCGACAACGGGTAGCGTTTGCGCTGAGCGAGATTCTGGTCACTTCCGACCAGTCGGGCGCGGTCGGTGGCGAGCCACTGGCGCTGGCCCACTATTACGATCTGCTCGGCAGCAACGCCTTCGGCAACTATCGGCAATTGCTGGAACTGGTGACGCTCGATCCGGTAATGGGCCACTACCTCTCGATGTTTGGCAACGAAAAACCTGACCTTGCCAGCAATCGACGCCCAGACGAAAACTACGCCCGCGAGATCATGCAGCTGTTCAGTGTCGGTCTCGAACAATTGAACCTGGATGGCACGCCGGTCGATGGTGATCCACTCACCGTCGGCGTACAGCCGGTGGCCAGCTACAGCCAGGATACGATCCGCGGTTTTGCCCATGTATTCACCGGTTGGACCTGGTTCAACTGCCCGATCGACAACTGGGGTGGCTGTGGTCCCGGGGCGACCGGCGCCGGCTGGTTTTCGCCGATGAGTCCGAACGTCGAATTCCACGCTTTCGAAGACAGCAAGCAGTTGCTCAACTACAGCGGTGTCGCCCTGCCCGGCGGCATTCTGCCAGCGACGCCTCGTCCGGCCAATCCGGCCAATGTGCAGCCGGTGCGCGATGATCTGACCGCAGCCTTGAACAATATCTTCAACCATCCCAACGTCGGGCCGTTCGTCAGCAGGCGCCTGATTCAGCGCCTGGTGTCGAGTAACCCGAGCCCGGCCTACGTGCAGCGCGTGGCCAGCGTGTTCAACAACAATGGCAGCGGCGTGCGCGGCGATCTGCGTGCGGTGGTGCGCGCGATCGTGCTGGATAGTGAAGCCCGTGCGCGTCCGGTCGTCGCCAGCAGTGCCGGCAAATTGCGCGAACCGCTGCTGCGCTGGACCCAGGTCTGGCGTGCCTTTGCTGCCACCAATCCGAACAACCGCTTCAACGATTGGTACGTCTGGTATCCCTACTACACCCCGCAGGCATCGCTGCACTCGGCCACCGTGTTCAACTTCTTTCTGCCGGACTATGCCGCGCCCGGCGCCGATGTCGCCCAAGCCGGTTTGTTCTCGCCGGAGTTCCAGATCGAGACCGATACTTTTGTCACCCGCTTCACCAATTTTCTGACGACCACCGCGACCTGGTGGTTCAGCGGCAATCCATCATTGGACCCCAACGACTCGCGGATCAATATCGAACGCGAAAAGGCGCTGTCGGCCAACGTCGAAGCCTTGCTTGAGCATCTCGACGTGCTGTTGATGGGCGGCACGATGAGCCCATTCATGCGGACCACGCTGAAGAATCATCTGAGTCAGGTTCCGCTGGCGGATGACAACGGCTATCGCCGCAGCACCGATGCGTTGAGCCTGATCCTGACCTCTCCCGAATTCTCGATTGAAAAGTGAGCGCCCCATGAAACGCCGCGATTTTGTCCGTCGATCCCTGTGCGCCGCCGTCAGCAGCGCCGCCTTCACCAGCATCGCCACCAAGCTCAACCTCGCCCACGCGGCCACTCCCCAAATCATTCTGGGCGGTGCCGGCAGCTACCGGGCGCTGGTCTGCGTGTTTCTCTACGGCGGCAACGACAGCTTCAACATGGTGGTACCGCGCGATACGCCGCACTACAACATCTACAACGCGACGCGCGCTGCCATCGCCCTACCGCAAAACAGCTTGCTGACGTTAACGGCGCAAAATGCCGCCTTCGATGGTGCCTTGTATGGCCTGCATCCCTCGATGCCGGAGTTGGCGGCGCTGTTCAATCAGCCCACCAGCCCGGTCGCCATCACCGCCAATGTCGGACCACTGTTGTACCCGATCAACCAGGCGCAGTATCAGAACAGCAGTGTGCCGACGCCGGCGCAGCTGTTTTCACATTCGGATCAACAACTGTTCTGGCAGACCCCGAGCGCCGATGCCAGCGGCCGCACCGGTTGGGGCGGGCGCCTCGCCGATCTCACTACGGCGATTGGGCAAAATCCCAATTTGTCGATGAACATTTCGCTCGATGGTGAAAACGTTTTCGAAGCCGGGGAAACCGTTATTCCTTACTTCGTCAGTCCGAACGGCGTCGAGAACATCGATATCGTCCAGGATATTCCCGGCTGGACCGAACACCAGCAACGCCGCGCGGTGCTCAACGCACTGATGAATGGCCCGCTTTCGCATCCGCTGGAGCGCGCTTACGCGGCGCAATTCAAGCGCACCGTCGGCAATTTCGAGCAAGTCGATGCGGCTTTGCAACTACCACCGAATGCACCGATGGAAGCCCGCTTCGCTTACGCCGACGCCAATGGTGGCGATTATTTGGGCCAGCAGTTGCGCATGGTCGCGCGGCTGATCAATCGCCGCACCGAGCTCAGCATGACCCGGCAGATTTTCTTTGTCGGTATCGGTGGCTTCGATAATCACGACACCCAATTGCAGGATCAAGCGCCGCTGTTCGCTTCCGTTTCCAAGGGCTTGACCGCGTTCTATCAGGCAATGACTGACTTGAGTCTGGCCGACAGTGTGACCGCGTTTACCGCATCGGAATTCGGCCGCACGCTGACCAACAATGGCGACGGCACCGACCACGGCTGGGGCGGGCATCATCTGGTCGTCGGCGGCGCCGTTCAAGGCGGACGCTATTACGGTAATTTCCCCAGTCTGGCCGCCAGCAACAATCCGGATAACGCGAACTACGGCCAGATCATTCCCACCACTTCAGCCGATCAATATGCCTGGACACTGGCGCGCTGGTATGGCCTGGCCGACACCGATCGCGATCTGATCTTCCCAAATGTCTCACGCTTCGGTGGCATCAATCACCACCATTTGGATTTCCTCGGCGCTTAAGTTCAGAGGACAGAAGACAGAACGTAGCCCGGATGAAGCGCAGCGCAATCCGG
>PEUI01000025.1:27900-29036 GCA_002785585.1 Lysobacterales bacterium CG02_land_8_20_14_3_00_62_12 | reverse complement strand
TCTGCGCAACGCCTTATGTCCGCAACGCCCGCCCAACCAACCGCAGTCGGTATTCCCCTGCATGTCAAAGTGCTCATTGGTTTCGTGCTGGGCACCGCATTGGGCTTGCTGCTGCACGCCCGTGGCTGGCAAAGCCTTGAGCAGACGCAGATGATCCTGGCCAATGCGGTCAGACCATTCGGGCAAATATTTCTCAATCTGCTGTTCATGCTGGTGGTCCCGCTGATGTTTTCCGCCTTGGTGCTTGGCGTTGCCGAGCTTGGCGACATCGCCAGCCTCGGGCGCTTGGGTTGGCGCACATTGATGTACACCGGCGTCATCACCGGGGTCGCCGTGCTGATTGGTTTGGTCATGGTCAATTTGATCCAGCCCGGACAACATCTGGACCCCGCGCTGGTGCAACAGGCGATGAGCCAGTACGCCAACAAAGCCGGTGAGATTGCCAGCAGCGGCAGTCAGCTCAACGTGGTGGATCTGTTGATCAACATCGTGCCGCACAACGTGGTGGCGGCGGCGGCCGACGACAAGCAAAAACTTGGCTTGGTATTTTTCGCGTTGATGTTTGGCATTGGTTTGGTGCTGACGCCGAGCCCTGCCACGGCCGCTTTCAAAAACGCGCTGCAAGGGCTGTTCGAAGTCAGCATGAAGTTGATTGGCCTGATCATTCGGCTCGCGCCCTACGCGGTGGCTTGCTTCATGTTCGCGTTGACCGCCAATCTGGGTTGGGAGGTAATCAAGGGGTTGGGCTATTTTGTGGTGACGGTGCTGCTGGCGCTCGCGGTGCACATGTTCGTGGTGCTGCCGTTGTGGGTGCGTTATATGGGGCGAATGCCGGTGGTGCAATTTTTTCGCGGCAGTGAAGAGGCCTTGCTGACCGCGTTTGCCACAGCCTCATCGACCGCCACGCTGCCGGTTACCTTGCGGGTGGCCGAAGAAAATCTGCATCTGCCGCGTAAAGTCTCGCGATTTGTGTTGACCGTTGGCGCTTCCGCCAACCACCACGGCACCGCTCTGTTCGAAGGCACTACCGTGCTATTTCTGGCTCAAGTCGCTTACCTTGCATTTGCCCTTGACACAGCAACTGCTGGTATTGCTGCTGTGCATCCTTGGCGGCATTGGTACGGCCGGAATCCCGT
>PEUI01000025.1:25941-27850 GCA_002785585.1 Lysobacterales bacterium CG02_land_8_20_14_3_00_62_12 | reverse complement strand
CCCGCCGGCATCGCCATTATTTTGGGCGTCAATACGTTTCTCGATATGTGCCGAACCTCGCTCAACGTCACTGGCGATCTGGCGACGGCGGTGGTGGTGTCGGCGCGATCAGGCGAAGCCGACTTGCCGGTGGAGCTCTTGCCGACGGCGGATCCGAAGGTTTAGCGATTCGCGCGCGCGCGGCGTGGTCGTTCGTGCCCTTGTTGCCGCACCGGTCGTCGGCGACAATGCGGGTCTTGGTTGCGGTGATCGACTGCGGCCTGCAAATCTCTTTAGTGAATCAGGAACCCGCATGCCCAGTCGCCGTGATCTTGCCAACGCCATTCGGGCGCTTTCGATGGATGCCGTCGAAGCTGCCAAATCTGGCCATCCTGGGATGCCGATGGGCATGGCCGATATCGCCGAAGTGTTGTGGAACGACTTCTTGCGCCACAACCCGGCGAATCCGCAGTTCTTCAATCGTGATCGCTTTGTGCTGAGCAATGGTCACGGCTCGATGTTGTTGTACGCGCTGTTGCATCTGACTGGTTATGACTTGCCACTCGATCAACTCAAACGGTTCCGTCAGTGGCACGCCCAGACCGCCGGTCATCCGGAGCGCAGCGAACATCCGGCCATCGAGACCACCACCGGGCCACTCGGACAAGGATTGGCCAACGCGGTTGGCATGGCGTTGGCAGAAAAATTGCTGGCGGCACAATTCAATCGCAACGGCTACCCAATCGTCGATCACAGTACTTACGTGTTGGTCGGCGATGGTTGTTTGATGGAAGGTATTTCGCATGAGGCGTGCTCGCTGGCTGGCACTTTTCACCTCGGCAAGTTGGTTGTGATCTACGACGACAACGGCATTTCCATCGATGGCCGGGTGACCGGCTGGTTTACCGACGACACGCGGCAACGTTTTGAGAGTTATGGTTGGGAGGTGATTGCCGATGTCGATGGCCACCAGCCGGAAGCGATCAAGGCGGCGTTGGTGTCCGCTGCCATCGATCCGGATAAACCCACGTTGATCTGCTGCAAAACCGTGATCGGTTTCGGTTCGCCGAACAAGGCTGGCAAGGAATCGGCGCACGGTGCGCCGCTCGGCAAGGACGAAGTGGCGTTGGCGCGGGCCGAGCTCGGTTGGCACTATCCGGCATTCACCATTCCACAAGCCATTTATGACGGCTGGAACGCCGTGGCGCGAGGGGCCGCATGGCAGTCCGAGTGGGACGCGCTGTTTGCTCGCTATCAAGCGCTGTACCCGGAACTGGCGGCGGAATTTCTGCGGCGCATGCGTGGCGAGCTGCCCGCAGATTTTTCGGCGCAGGCGCTGGCCTTCGCCCGCCGCATGCAAGTGGAAGGTCCGGTCATCGCCTCGCGCAAGGCCTCGCAAAATACCCTGGAAGCGTTCGCGCCGGGGCTGCCCGAGTTGCTCGGCGGCAGCGCTGATCTGGCGCATTCCAACCTTACCTTGTGGAAGGGATCGGTCGACGTCAATGTCGATGCAGCCCACGGCAACTACATCCACTACGGCGTGCGTGAGTTCGGTATGACCGCCATCGCCAGCGGTCTCGCTTTGCATGGGGGTTTCATTCCGTATGACGCCACTTTTTTAGTGTTCAGTGACTATGCGCGCAACGCCGTGCGCATGGCGGCGCTGATTCCGGCTCACGCCATCCACGTCTACACGCACGACTCCATCGGCTTGGGTGAAGACGGTCCTACCCACCAGCCGATCGAGCATTTGGCCACGCTGCGCTACATCCCCAACAACCCGGTCTGGCGTCCTTGCGACGCGGTCGAAACTGCCATCGCCTGGCAACAAGCGATCGAGCGGGGCAACGGACCGAGCTGTCTGGTGTTCAGTCGGCAGAACCTGGCCCACCAATGGCGCAGCGACCAACAGTTGCTCGACATCGCCCGT
>PEUI01000025.1:25644-25859 GCA_002785585.1 Lysobacterales bacterium CG02_land_8_20_14_3_00_62_12 | reverse complement strand
TGGAGGCAGCACGGCGGCTGGATGCCGACGGCGTCGGCGTTCGCGTGGTGTCGATGCCGTGTACGCAGATCTTCGATCAGCAGCCGATTGAATGGCGCGAAGGCGTGTTGCCCGGTTGGTGCCGCAAGCGCATCGCGGTCGAAGCCGGTGTCACCGATTTCTGGCGCAAGTACGTGGGTCTGGATGGCGCCGTGATCGGTATCGACCACTTCGGT
>PEUI01000025.1:0-25635 GCA_002785585.1 Lysobacterales bacterium CG02_land_8_20_14_3_00_62_12 | reverse complement strand
CCCGCCGAGCGTCTGTATGCCGAGTTCGGCATTACCGCTGAAGCGATCTATCAGGCCGCCAAGGCGATGTTGTAGAGGTTTTCACAGCGTCAGAGCAGGGCCAGTGAGACCCTGAAAGCGCGGTATATCAGCGTCGATGGTGTTCACGGTGGCTGTGTTGCTGAAACAAGGCGGCCAAGTCGCCAGCAAGCAAGGCGGCAGTGTGGTCGCCGATGCCGGGCCTGCGCGCAGACACCGCATTAAAAACAAAAGTTCGCCACCTCGAGTACCATTGCGCACAACTATGAGACTATCTTTACGCTTTGTAATACCGTTGTTGCTGGTGTTGGCGGGTATCGCTTACGCGGTGGCACCGCTGGTCGACCGGTTAACGTTACGCTGGTTTATCCGCGATCTTGACGGTCGTTCCCTGTTGCTGGCCAACACCATCCAGGAACCCATGTTGGAACACCTGGCGGCTGGCAGGAAATCCGATATCGAGGCTTTTTTTAATCGCATCTCCGAAGACGAGCGGCTTTATGCGGTCGCTTATTGCGCTTCGCCAACCGCCAATATTCTGGCCAGCCGCTCGCTGCCGGCGTCGATCAACTGCGCCGATCTTGGTCGCTGGAATCTACCCAGCGAACACTTGCTCGAAAGTCCGCGAGGGGGGCCCTTGCACGTTGCCGTGCGCCCCCTGCTGAATCCAACAACGGATCGATCGGAGGCGGTCAGCGGACAACTGGTGCTGGTTCATGACATGAGTTTTATTAGTCGGCGCAGCGAAGAAACCAAGCGCTACCTGGTGTATGCATTTATGGCGCTGGCAGGCGCGGTATCGCTAGTCACGGTGATCGTGGCGCAACTCTCGTGGCGCGGCTGGATCGCCGGTATGCAGGCGCTATTGCGCGGCGAAGGGTTGTTGCGTCGGCCGGAACTTGGTCAATCCCCCGAGCTTCCGGGTTTTAAGCCGATTGCGCGTGACTTGCAGCGACTGATCAGCGAGTTGGCGGCCGAAAATCGTGCACGTGACGAAAGTCAAATCAGCTGGACGGCAACGACGCTGCGTACCATCCTGCATAGCGAGTTGCGTGGCGAAGAGGTGATCGTGGTGTCCAATCGCGAGCCCTACATCCACCAGCACCGTGGCGCACGCATCGACCTGGTGCGCCCCGCCAGTGGACTGGTCACCGCCCTGGAGCCGATCATGCGCGCTTGCTCGGGTACCTGGATCGCCCATGGTAGTGGCACGGCTGACCGTGACGTGGTGGACAAGAATGACCGCATCGCGGTGCCGCCGGACCATCCCGATTATCAGCTGCGTCGGATCTGGCTTACCGCCGAGGAGGAAGCAGGTTACTACTACGGCTTTGCCAACGAGGGACTTTGGCCTCTGTGCCACATTGCCCATGTGCGGCCGATATTCCGCTCCAGTGATTGGACGCAGTACGTTGCCGTCAACCGCAGGTTCGCCAAAGCTGTGGTTAGCGAAGCCCGTAACAAAACACCGATCGTGTTGGTGCAGGACTATCATTTCGCGCTGCTGCCAAAAATGATCCGAGACGAGCTACCCGATGCCACCATCATCAGCTTTTGGCACATCCCCTGGCCCAACCCGGAATCGTTTGCCATTTGCCCCTGGGGCCAGGAACTGCTGGCGGGCATGCTCGGTAGCAGCATCATGGGTTTCCATACGCAATTTCACTGCAACAATTTCGTCGATACCGTGGACCGCTCCCTGGAAGCGCGGGTGGAGCGGGATTCCTTCAACGTATCCTTTGGCGGCAAACTCACCGCGGTACGGCGTTACCCGATTTCCATCGCCTGGCCACCGGATCCGGCGCTGTTGAAAAAAAGCGCGTCGGATTGTCATGCGAGTATTCGCCAAGGCAACGACTTGCCCGCAGAGCACAGGCTCGGCATCGGCGTCGACCGGCTCGATTACACCAAAGGTATTCTGGAGCGCTTTCGGGCGATTGAACGGCTGTTGGAATTGAATCCGGATTGGATTGGCCGCTTCACGTTTATCCAGATTGCGGCACCCTCGCGATCAGGCATCGAGGAGTACCAACACCACGAGGCCCAGGTGCGGACCTTGGCAACGCGTATCAATGCCCGCTTTTACCGCCACGGACCGCCACCCATTCTGTTGCGCGTGGCGCAGCACACCGCCGTCGAAGTGTATGAATATTTTCGCGCGGCAGATCTATGTTTTGTCAGTAGTTTGCACGATGGCATGAATCTGGTGGCCAAGGAGTTTGTCGCCGCCCGTGATGACGAGTGTGGCGTGCTCATTTTGTCCAAGTTCACCGGTGCGGCGCGAGAGTTGCCCGAGGCCTTGATCGTCAATCCCTACGACGCTGACCAGTGCGCTGCCGCATTGCACCTGGCTTTGGGCATGTCGGCTATTGAACAACGTGATCGCATGCGCCTGATGCGCGGATTGGTGTCGGAGTTCAACGTATTTCGTTGGGCGGGACGCATGTTGCTGGATGCCGCGAGCAAACGCCGGCGCAGTCGGCTGACCGACAAAATCGATGCGTCCGCATGATGAAAAAGCATCGCCCCGGCCGACCTCCGGCACCCCACTTGGATTGGGCCTATTTTGTGGATGTGGACGGCACCCTGCTCAACATTGCGGAGACGCCGCAAGGGGTGCGAATGGATGCCGCATTGCTCGAGTTGATTGCTAATCTGCATCGCGCCAGCGGCGGCGCGCTGGCCTTGGTCAGCGGGCGCATGATCTCCGATTTGCAAAGCCACACCGGTATGGCGCAGTTGCCGATGGCTGGCCTGCACGGGCTGGAACGGCGGGACAGCAGTGGCCGCTTGTGGATTCATGCCGCAGCCCCGGCCGCCAAGAGCGCCATCAAGGCAGTTCTGTTGCCGCTGCTCGGGCGTCATCCAGGCCTGCTGCTGGAAGACAAAGGCTTGACGCTGGCTCTGCATTACCGCAAAGTCCCGGCACTCGCGGCCTATGTGCATCGGCTGATGGCACAATTGGCTCGTTTGCATGGTCCCGGCCTGGAACTGCAGTGCGGCAAGCGCGTGGTTGAAATCAAGCCTGCGGGCATCGACAAGGGGACGGCGGTAACCGAGTATTTGACGGAGTCGCCGTTCAAGGGCCGGCGTCCCGTTTTCGTCGGTGACGACTTGAACGACGAGCGCGGTTTTGCCGAGGTGAATAAGCTCGACGGGGTTTCCATCAAGGTCGGTCGCGGTCCCAGTTGTGCGCGCTTTCGTCTGGCGAACGTCGCCGCTGTGCACCGTTGGTTGGGCACTGCTCTGTCGGGTGGAACATGAAAACCCTGGATTTGGCTTTGATCGGCAATTGCACCATTGGCGCGTTGGTTGACGCCGACGCCAACATCAATTGGGGCTGCTTTCCGAGGCCCGATGGTGATCCAATGTTTTGCGCCTTGCTCACGGACGCCGATGATTGTGGCTATTTTGCCGTCGAACTGGTCGATTGCGAGCGCACCGAGCAACACTACCTGGAGAACACGGCGATTTTGCAGACGCGGCTGTACGACCAAACGGGCGGTGGCGTCGAGATAACCGATTTCGCCCCCCGCTTTGGTCAGTACGGCCGCATCTTTCGCCCGATGATGTTGGTACGCCGGGTGCGTCGGCTGGTGGGTAGTCCGCGGATCACCTTGCGCCTGCGTCCGGCTTGTGGCGACGGTGCTGGACGACCGCAAATCACTTGGGGCAGCCACCACATCCGCTATGTGGCGCCGACCCTGACATTGCGTTTAACCACCGATGCTTCGTTAACAGCGATCATGCAGGAAACTTCGTTTTTTCTTGAGGACAGCGTCACGCTGCTGCTGGGTGCCGATGAAACCTTGCAGGGCGCAGCGGATGAAATCGGTCGCCGTTTCCTGGACGAGACCACACAGTATTGGCAAGAGTGGGTGCGTAACCTGGCGATCCCTTTTGAATGGCAGTCGGCGGTAATCCGCGCCGCCATCACCCTCAAGCTCAATGCCTATGACGACACTGGCGCCATTATTGCCGCCATGACCACGTCCATCCCCGAAGCGGCAGGCAGCAGCCGCAACTGGGACTATCGCTACTGCTGGCTGCGTGACGGCTATTTTGTGGTCAATGCACTCAATCGCCTGGGCGTTACGCGGACCATGGAGCAATACCTCGCCTACATTGTCAATATTGCCGCGCAAGCCGATGGCGGGCCGCTGCAACCCGTCTATGGCATTGATGGCCGCGCCGAATTGGGCGAACGCGAAGTCCCGGGTCTGGCCGGCTATCGCGGAATGGGACCGGTACGGATTGGCAACCTGGCCTACCGCCAAGTGCAACACGACGTCTATGGTTCGGCGATACTCGCCGCGACCCACATTTTCTTTGATCAGCGCTTGACCAGGCGCGGCGACGAGGCGTTGTTTCGTCGTTTGGAGCCGCTTGGCGAACAGGCGCGGCGTTGCTATGACCAACCCGATGCGGGCCTGTGGGAGCTGCGCGGCAGCGCCCGCGTACACACTTTTTCGGCGGTGATGTGCTGGGTTGCTTGTGATCGTCTGGCGCGCATCGCCAAGCAGTTGCAACTCGCCGAGCGCTCGGCTTACTGGCAGGAACAAGCACAGCAAATGCACGCGATCATTTGCCACCGTGCCTGGAACCAAAAGCGTGGGGCGTTCGTCTCGACTTTCGATGGCGATGCCATGGACGCGAGCTTGCTACTGTTGGTTGAACTCGACTTTCTGGAGGTTGGCGACCCGCGCTTTGTCGCCACCGTTGCTGCAGTGGAGACCGATTTACGGCGTGGCGATTTCATTTTTCGCTACGTCGAAAACGACGATTTTGGCGCGCCCGAAAACGCCTTTTTGATCTGCACTTTTTGGTACGTAAACGCGTTGGTCACTCTGGATCGCCGCAAGGAAGCGTGCGCCTTGTTCGAGAAATTGCTCGCAGTTCGCAACCGGCATGGTTTGTTGGCCGAACACTATGACTCGGCAAGCGGCGAACAGTGGGGCAATTTCGTC
Source organism: Lysobacterales bacterium CG02_land_8_20_14_3_00_62_12 (assembly GCA_002785585.1). Taxonomy (GTDB): domain Bacteria; phylum Pseudomonadota; class Gammaproteobacteria; order Xanthomonadales; family Ahniellaceae; genus 0-14-3-00-62-12. Next base: position 20,650 of record PEUI01000025.1, on the reverse strand, counting down.
CAAACCTACAGCATGGTGGGCTTGATCAATGCTGCCATTCGCTTGTCGATCCGTTGGGACCAGGCGTTCTGAAGCAATTCCGAGCGGACCATTCGCATGCTCAATATTGTTGCCATTTGTCTGGTTATCACGGCGCTGCTGGCGTACCTGAATTACCGTTTCATCAAGCTGCCCACAACGATCGGTGTGATGGCGGCGGCGCTGGTGATTTCGCTCACGCTGGTCGCGCTGGATGCGTTGGGCGTGGCGCACGCGCTGCGCGCCTATGAGACTTCGTTGCTCCGCGCCATCGATTTTTCCGACGTGCTCATGCAGGGCATGCTGTCACTGCTGCTTTTTGCCGGTGCGCTGCATATCGATCTGAGCGAACTCAAGGCGTACCGATGGCAAGTAGGCGCGCTGGCGGTGCTGGCGACGCTGCTGTCGACGCTGGTCGTTGGCTTTGGGATGTATTGGGTGTTGCCGCTGGTGGAATTGCCGTTGCCGCTGATCGTCTGTTTGCTGTTTGGCGCATTGATTTCGCCGACCGATCCAATCGCCGTGATCGGTATTCTCAAATCCGCCGGTGCACCAAAGTCGCTGGAGTTGGTGATTGCTGGCGAGTCACTGTTCAATGACGGTGTTGGGGTTGTGATTTTTTCGCTGTTGCTGGGCATGCTGACCAGTGGCATGGCACCCACATTGGGCCAGGGTCTGGCCTTGCTACTGCACGAGGCTGGCGGCGGCTTGGTGCTCGGATTGGTGCTCGGTTACGTGACGTTTCGCCTGCTGAGAAGCGTGGACAACTACCAGGTGGAAGTGCTGTTGACCCTGGCGGCGGTCACTGGTGGCTACGCATTGGCGGCGCGCTTGCACGTGTCCGGACCGCTCGCCATGGTGGTGGCTGGGCTGATCATCGGCAACCATGGCCGCGCCTTGGCAATGTCCGATACGACGCGCCACTATGTGGATATGTTTTGGGAACTGATCGACGAAATTCTCAATGCGACTCTGTTCGTGTTGATCGGTATGGAGGTTTTGTTGGTGGTTTTCACCGCGCATGAGTTGGTCGCCGCTGTTGTAGCGATGTTGGTGACACTGTTGGCGCGGCTGCTTACGGTCGGTGTGCCAGCACGGCTCGGCCGCCGTGTTTTCAATTTGCCTGTGGGTTCGTGGAAAGTTTTGACCTGGGGCGGCTTGCGCGGCGGAATTTCGGTAGCGCTGGCGCTTTCTTTGCCGGTCACGCCGGAGCGCGATACGGTGGTGGCGCTGACTTACTGCGTGGTGGCGTTCTCGATCCTGGTGCAGGGTCTGTCGATTGGCTGGGTGACACGTCGGGCCATCACTCTGCACTGATTCGCCGCGACGATGAGCCGGCACCGCAGGGTGCCTTCCGCTGCCGCCCGCCAGCGCCTACACTCGGGACTTAAATCGTTGCAGGGGTGGGCGGTGGCGGCAAATCTGGCCGAACAACAATTGTCGGGCTACGGGCTGCGCCGGGCGCTGGCGGCGGGCATTGCGCGGGTAATTGCCGAGCGCGATCAGATCAATCGCATCAATGTCTTTCCGGTGCCCGATGGCGATACCGGCACCAATCTGGCGTTTACCTTGAGCGCGGTGCTGGCGGCGCTGCGGGTGCCGCGATTGGCTAACGCGGGCGAGGTGTTGCAGCGCGTGGCAGCCGAGGCGGTGGATGGGGCGCGCGGTAATTCCGGCGCGATCCTGGCGCAGTTTTTTCAGGGCGTCAGCGAGCACCTGGGCAGCCGTCAACGGTTGACGCCAAAGTTGCTGGCGCACGCCGTGGGCGCCGGTGCCGAATCCGCGCGAGAGGCTTTGGCGGAACCGCGTGAGGGCACCATTCTGAGCGTGATCTCTGCGTTCGCGAGTTCTTTGAAAGCGCAATCCGGGCAGGGTATCCAGAACTTTCGTAGTCACTTCGCGCAAGCGCTCGCGGTGGCTCGCGATGCGCTCCGCCGCACCCCCGACCAACTGGCGGTATTGCGCGCCGCGGGCGTCGTCGATGCTGGTGGTCAGGGCTTTGTGGATTTGCTCGAAGGGATTGGTGATTACATCGAACGCGGGCGCCGGGCAGAACCGTCGCCGCTGACCGGAGCGCTGGCCGAGGATGGCGTCGATACGCCAGCGTTGCCCGAGTTTGACGATCAGCACCGCTATTGCAGTGAGTGCATGATTAGCGCAGATGCGGGCCAGGCGGTGGATCGTGCGCAACTCAAAGCGGCGCTGTTGGGGCTGTCGATTTCCAGTCTGGTGATCGCCGGCACGCGCGAAAAGGTGCGCGTCCATGGCCACGTCGATGCGCCCGCGCAGTTGTTCGAAGTGGCGGCACGGTTCGGCCGGGTAACTAGCCAAAAGGCCGACGATATGCGCGCGCAGACGCAGTCCGCGCATAGCCTGCGCCAGCAGGTTGCGATCCTCACCGATAGCGGTGCCGATATTCCGCTGGAGGCACTGGAGCGGCTCAATCTGCATCTGGTGCCGGTGCGCATTTCGATTGGCGGTAGCGATTATCTGGATCGGGTGTCGCTGTCGACGGCCGAGTTTTATCGAGCGCTGCGCTCGAGCCCGGTGCCACCGCGAACTTCGCAGCCACCGCCGGGTGATTTCCGTCGGCTGTTCGAGTTTTTGTTGTCACACCACCAGCAAGTGATCGATGTGTCGCTGGCGCGGGCGTTGAGTGGCACCCTGCAATCGGCCGAGACCGCCGCCAGCCGCGAGCCGGCCGGCCGCGTGCAGATATTTGATTCCTGCAATGGCTCGGCCGGCCAGGGACTGCTGGCGATCTGGGCAGCGGAGGCGGCGCAGGCCGGGTTGTCGGCGGCGGCGATCATCGCCGGGCTGACCCGGCTGCGGACGCAGACGCAACTGTGGGCGGCGGTGCGCGACATCAGCTACGGCGTGCGCGGTGGCCGGGCGCCGAAGTTGGCGTTGCCGTTGACGCGTTTGTTGCGGTTTGCGCCGATCGTCCGTAGCAATCCACGGGGCAAATTGTCGCTGGTCGGTGGGCTCTGGGGGCGTGCGCGGTTTGCCGAACGTTTCGCGCGGACGGTGGTGCGACACCTCGATCCGGATCGCCGCTGGCGGGTGATCGTTGGCCATTGCGATTGTGCCGAGGATGCCGAATTGGCGCGTGCCACGGTGCAGGCCGCGCTGCCGAATCTGGACACCATCTGGGTGGTCGAGGCGGGCGCCGGTATCGGCGCGCATGCCGGGCCCGGATCGCTGGTCATTGGTGTGCAGGATTACCTGCCGCCGCAGCCATGACTGGCGTGATGGTTGCCAAGATTCTCATGGCCTATCTGCTGGGTTCACTGTCAGGCAGTCTGCTGTTGGGGCGTTGGCGCCACGTCGATATTCGCGCGCTCGGCAGCGGCAATGCCGGGGGCACCAACGCGTTTCGCACCCAGGGCTGGCGGTTTGGTTTGAGCGTGGCCTTGTTCGATATCGGCAAGGGCGCGCTCGCGGTCTGGATCGGTCAGCGCGGCGTCATCGACCCGGCGCTGGCGCTGCGTTTGGGCATGGCTTGCGGGGCGGGTGCCGGGCTCGGTCACGTCTGGCCGCTGTACTTCGGATTTCGGGGTGGCAAGGGGGCGGCGACGCTGATCGGTGCGCTGTTGCTGTTGTGGCCGTGGGCGTTGTTGCCGATATTGGCGGTGGCGGTGTTGACGCTCGGGATTACTGGTTATGTCGGCTTGGCGACGATCCTGGCCGGGTGCAGTCTGCTGCCGCTGTCGTGGTGGTTTGCGGCCGCTGCCGAGCGATCACTATGGCTGCTGGCCAGTGCGCTGATCGCTGGATTTTTGCTGTTTACGCATCGCAGCAATATCGCCCGGCTGCGGGCCGGCAGCGAACTTCGCTTCGAGCGGGTGCGCTGGCTCTATCGTGGCTGGCAGCGCCGATGAACTTTGTGCCCTTGTTGCAGCAGTTGTCAGCGACCGCGCCGGTGTCTGGTGAGGCGTTGGCGGCGGCCCTGAATATCTCGCGCGCGGCGGTCTGGAAGCAGATCGAACAACTGCGTGCGCTCGGCTTGGAAATTGCCGCCGGCGCCGGTCGCGGTTATCAATTGGCCGTACCGTTGCAATTGCTGGACGCTGGACGGATCCGTGCGGCCATGCACAATCGGTTGCTGGCTGATGCGATGCAGTTGCAGATCGAACCGGTGCTGGCATCGACCAGCGGCCAATTGCTGGCGCAAGCGACCGGCTTGCCCGCTGCCACGGTGTTGCTGGCCGAAGCCCAAACCGCCGGTCGTGGTCAGCGCGGCCGGGCTTGGCAATCGCCGTTTGCGAGCGGCTTTCTCGGCTCCTGGTTATGGCGTTTTGAGCGTGGATTGGCGAGCCTGTCCGGGCTCAGTTTGGCGCTTGGGGTGGCGGTCGCCGAGGCGCTGGCGGAACTGGGTATCGCGGTGCAATTGAAGTGGCCGAACGATATATGGGTCGCCGGGCGCAAACTCGGTGGCTTGCTGATCGATGCCGGTGGCGAATCGCAGGGCCCCTGCTACGCGGTGGTCGGCCTGGGTTTGAATGGGCGGTTGCCGACCGCAACGCGCTTGCGGATCGACCAGCCGAGCACCGATCTCACGCAGGTGCTCGGGCAGATGATCGACCGCAATCGCCTGGCGGCTGGGCTGATCGAACACGTGCTGGCGGCATTGAACGAGTTTGCCGAGTGTGGATTTGCGGCATTCGAGTCGCGCTTTGCGGCGTTTGATGCCTTGGCCAGGCGCACGGTTACCGTGCAGATCGGCAGCATGAGCTGCGACGGGCAGGCCGCGGGCGTCGATGCCAGTGGGCGCCTGCTGGTAGTGGTCGCTGGTGCTTTGCGGGCTTTTGATGTGGGTGAGGTGCGCGTGCGCACGGTGAGGGCATGAATGAACTGCTGATCGATCTCGGCAATTCCCGCTTGAAGTGGGCGCAGGGCCACCAGGGCCGCGTGGTGACGGCGATGCAGGCGCTGGATCACCGGGCGCCGGACTTTGCTGCGAGCTTCGCGGCGGTGCTGGCCACTTTGCCCGAGCCGTCGACGCTGTGCATCGCTGCGGTCGCCAGCGATGATCTGGTCGCTCGGGTCGTCGCCCTGTGCCAGCGACCGTGGCCGCGACTGGCGCCGAGACGGGCCAGCAGTCGGCGTCAGTTGGGACGTTTTGTCAGCGCTTATGCCGAACCCGAACGCCTGGGAGTGGATCGTTTCCTCGCCGCTGCGGCGGTGGCCAATTCGCCGATCGGGGCATGCTTGGTGCTCGGCTGCGGTACCGCGCTGACGGTCGATCTGATCGATGCGGGCGGTCGTCACCTGGGCGGCTTGATCGCGCCGGCCCCCGACCTGATGTGTCAGGCGGTGTTGCAACGTACCGCTGATGTGCATTGGCAACGGCAGGGGCAGTTGACCGATTTTGCCAGCAACACCGAAGATGCGCTGCATAGCGGTGTTTGGGGCGCGGCGGTCGGGCTGGTGCAAGGCGCCTTGCGCGATGCCGTGGTCCGTCTCGACGCGACACCGAGCCTGGTGATCCATGGCGGCGGCGCCATCGCCCTGGCGGCACGCTTGCCGTTCGCGGTGGTCCAGCGCCCGGCGCTGGTATTGGAAGGTCTGGCGTTGTGGGCGTGAGGGGATCGGTTGGGTGAGCGGCTTGGTCGGCAGTTGCGGGCCGGGCGCTGACTTTTGTCGAATCCGCCGCGAACCGAGACCGGGCGCTGACTTTTGCACCTGGCGCGGCTTGATTCGACCTACGGGCTGGCGCGGCTTGATTCGACCTGCGACGAGCTGCGGATGGTCGTTGCCAACCACCGGCACGGTGAAGTGGGCGTGGGTGGTGGCGTGGCCCGGGATAGAATGCCGCTCCCCGGTGGTTGCGGTTGCTTATGTTGGCTCGCTTGCTGTTTCTGCTCTTGCTGACCGCCAATCTTGGATTGGCGGCGTGGCTGTGGCTGGCGCCGCAGCCGCAGCTCGGTGTGCTGCCGGTCAATGATGTCGGCGTCGAGCGACTGATGTTGTTGAGCGAACGCGCCGATGCCCTTGGCAATGCCGCCGAACTCGCGGATCGGCCGTTGAGCCAGGCCGAGCTCACGCAGTTGGTTTGTGTCCGCCTCGGCCCGTTTCCGAGTCAGGCCGACATGCACCGCGCGATGACCGCATTGACGCCGTTGACCGAACGGATTCAGTTCAAGGAAACCCGTGCGCTCAAGTCCCGTGGTTGGTGGGTCTATCTGCCGGCCTATGCGACCCGCGATCAAGCCTTGGTGAATGCGCGGGCGCTTTCCGCCAAAGGTATTCGCGATTACTACGTGGTGACCGCCGGCGACCAGCAAAACACCATTTCTTTGGGTCTGTTCCGCGAACGCGTCAATGCCGAGAGTCGCTTGGCGAGCCTGCAAGCGCTGGGCTTTGTCGCCGCGTTGCGCGAGCGCACCGACGAAGCGCCGGAATACTGGTTGGAGTACGCGCTCGCGCCCACGCAAACTTTCGATTGGCGTGATCGCGTCCCCGACGTGAGCGGTTTGAACGCGCAGCCGACCGCATGTTTGTGAGTGCGCTTGGCCCGGTGGTGGATAGCAGTTCCCGGCGCTACCGGATGCTCTCTGGGGCTTTGATCGCGAGGATTTTCCATCCCCCCACCGATACAGCGCTGGCAGTACCCCATCCGCGTGAAGATGATTACCCCTGACGATGAAACCGGCAAACCCTCAGCGCCCACCACTTGTGCCCATCGATAGCGCGCCGTTGCTGGCTTTGCAGCGCGACCTGGCGCAAGTCATGGCGCGCGATGCTGGCCGTTTGCGTGCGCACTGGCAGCGTGTACGCAGCCAGGCGCAGGCGGGAACGCTGACGGCACCGGCGCTGACCGCACTGCGTGAGGAAATCGCCAAGTCGCTGGCGCAGGTGCAGACCCGGGCGAGCAGCGTGCCGACCTTGCGCTGGGATCAATCCCTGCCGGTGGCGTGTGCTGCGGATCGCATCATCGCGTTGATCGAGCGCCATCCGGTGGTGGTGATCGCCGGCGAGACCGGCTCCGGCAAGACCACGCAGTTGCCGAAGTTGTGTCTCGCCGCAGGCCGCGGTCGTCGCGGCCTGATCGGCTGCACGCAGCCACGACGCATTGCCGCGCGCAGCGTGGCGCGGCGCGTGGCCGAAGAATTGGCCACCGAAGTCGGTGGCCTGATCGGATTTCAGGTGCGCTTCAACGACCAGGTCGGCGAACGCGCGCTGATCAAGTTCATGACCGACGGCATCCTGCTCGCCGAAACCCGCAGTGATCGCTTGCTCAATGCCTACGACACCTTGATCGTGGACGAAGCCCACGAGCGCAGCTTGAATATCGATTTTCTGCTCGGCTATCTAAAACGCCTGCTGCTGCGGCGTCCCGATCTCAAGCTGATCGTGACTTCGGCCACCATCGACACCGAGCGCTTTTCGAAGCACTTCGGCGATGCGCCGGTGGTGCAGGTTGAAGGCCGCGGATTTCCGGTGAGCGTGCGCTATCGACCGCCACTGGCGGCCGCCGAAGTGGCCGCTGTCGGCTCCGGCAAGGGCCGTGCGTCGCGCGCCGAGTCGGCGCCGGAGCCGTTGCTGGCGGCGGTCGATGAAATCAGTCGCGACGATCCGCTGGGCGACATTCTGGTGTTTCTACCCGGCGAGCGCGAGATCCGCGATGCCCACGACTTGCTGTCGCGGCAACGCTATCGCGAAACCGAGGTGCTGCCGCTGTATGCGCGTTTGTCCAACCGCGATCAGGACCGGATCTTTCATCCCGGGACCGGGCGGCGCATCGTGCTCACCACCAACGTCGCCGAGACCTCGCTAACGGTGCCGCGCATTCGCTATGTGATCGACTCCGGTCAGGCGCGCATCAACCGTTACAGCCATCGGCAAAAAGTGCAGCGCTTGCAGATCGAAGCGATTTCGCAGGCCAGTGCCAATCAGCGGATGGGTCGCTGTGGCCGGGTTGGCCCAGGAATTTGCTACCGGCTTTACGACCAGGCCGACTTTCTGGCGCGGCCGACTTACACCGATCCGGAAATTCTCCGTTCTTCGCTGGCCGGCGTCATTCTCACCATGCTGAGTTTGGGTTTGGGTGCGATCGAGCAATTTCCATTTCTGGAAGCGCCGAGCGAACGCGCGATCAACGAAGGCTACGCCGAGTTGCTGGAATTGGGCGCGATCACCGGCGACCGGCGCCAGTTGACCGCGATCGGCGGCCAGATGGCGCGTCTGCCGATCGATGTGAAACTCGCCCGCATGTTGATCGCCGCCAGCGCGCTCGGGGCGCTGCGCGAACTGATCGTGATCGCCGCGTTTCTGTCGATCCAGGACCCACGCGAGCGACCGGCCGAGGCGCGTGCCGCCGCCGATGCCGCCCAGGTCGGCTTCAGCGACCCGAAATCGGATTTCGTCGGCGTGCAAAAACTCTGGGCGGCCTACACGCTGGCCCACGCCGACCTCACCCAATCGAAATTGCGCGATTGGTGCGAACGCCATTTTTTGTCGTTCATGCGGATGCGTGAATGGCGTGAATTGCACCGCCAGTTGTTGGTGCAATGCGATGCCTTGGCGTTGCCGCTGGCGGGCACGGCGGCGAGCTATGAAGCGGTGCACCGCGCCCTGATCACCGGCCTGCCGAGCCAGCTCGGGCGCAAAGACGAGAAGGGCATCTATCACGGGCCGCGCGGCCGCCGCTTCAATATTTTCCCTGGATCCGGGTTGGCCAAGAGTCCGCCGCAATGGCTGTTGTCGGCGACCCTGCTGGATACGCAAAAACTCTATGGCATCACCAACGCGATGATCGAGCCGGCCTGGGTGATCGAGCAATTGCCGCACCTGATCAAGCGCAGCTATCAAGACCCGCATTGGCAGCGCCAGCGCGGTCAAGTGCAGGCGTTCGAGCAGGTCAGTCTGTTCGGCTTGATGTTGGTGGAACGCCGACCGGTGCACTACGGCAGTATTGATCCGGTGGCCGCGCGCGCGATCTTTATCGCCGAGGCGCTGGTGCCTTGCGAGATCGATACGCGCACACCGCTGATGGCGCACAACCGCAGCGTGCTGGCCGCTGCGCGAGAAGAAGAAGCGCGCCAACGTCGCCATGGTTTGCTGCGCGATGAAGCAGCGCTTGCGGACTGGTGGGAGGCGCGTTTGCCGGCCGCCATCGTTACCGCCAACGCGCTCGATGCCTACCTTCGACGCGCCACGCCGGAACAAGCGCAAGCCTTGCAATGGCAACTGCAAGATGTGCTGGCGGCGGGTAGCAGTGCCGCCGAGCAATTCCCCACGCAGTGGCTGCAAGGCCGCGAGCGGTTTCGGCTGAGTTATGTTTTCGATCCCGGTCAGGCCGACGATGGCGTCACTTTGCATCTGCCACTGGCCTGGCTAAACGCGGTGGCGGCCGAGCGTCTCGATTGGCTGGTGCCGGGCCTGCTCGAAGGCAAAGTCGCCGAACTGATTCGTGCCCTGCCGAAAAATCTGCGGCGCAATTTCGTGCCGGCGCCGGACTTCGCCCGTGCCTTTATCGCCGCCGAAACCAGCCGTGATGGAAATCTGTACGACGTGCTCGGCGGTTATCTTCAGCGCATCACCGGCGTGCCGGTCACCAGGGCCGAATGGCACGCCGCCGCGAGCCAACTGGCGCCGCACTGGCGCCTGCGCATTGTGTTGCAGGACCAACCACAGCGCAGCTTGGCCGAAGGTCGTGATCTGATCGTGCTGCGCCAACAGTTCGGCGAACGGGCGCGTGGTGCATTTGCCGAACAGACCGCCGCCGACTTCGCGGTCACCGATCTGCGCACATTTCCGGCGCAGGCGATCCCGGAACAGGTGACCGCCGCGTCGGGCATGCGGGCTTATCCAGCGCTGGTGGATCGCGGTCATCGCGTCGATCTGGCGGTGTTCGAACAGCCAGACATCGCCCGTTCGGCGCACGTTGCCGGGTTCCACCGCCTGCTGCGGTTGGCGTTGGCCGAAAAGCACAAACAAGTACGCAAGTCGCTGGCGCTGACCCCCAAACTGGCGCTGGCTTACACGCCGCTGGCGGCGCCGGAACAACTGCGCGATGACATCGTCGAGGGTGCGCTGGAGGATTTATTGCGGCGCGATCCGGGCAACGCGCGCACGCTCGAAGCGTTCCGCAGCAGCGCCGATGGCATCGCTCGGCAGTTGTCGGCAGAGGCCAGCGAGCGGCTGCACGCGGTCGAAGCCTGCCTCGTTGCCTATGCCGAGCTGATGCCCAGATTGCGGCCGGGGCTGATGGGTTTTGCCAGCGCCAATCTGGACGACCTGCGCGAGCAGCTCGGGCGCCTGCTGTTTCCCGGATTTGCGCGCCAATTTTCGTTGCCACGTTTGCGCGAATTGCCGCGTTACCTGAACGCCATGCGCTTGCGTGCCGAACGCTTGGCGATGGACCCACGCAAAGATCAAGCGCGCATGCTCGGGGTGCGCGATCTGGAAGCGCAATGGCGGGCGGCACTTGGCCGACTGGGGTCGCCAGCGGCTGCTGCTGATCCGCAGCCGCTGGCCGGTGCCGCCGCTGGCGATCCCCGGCGGGCCGCCGTCGAAGCGATCCGCTGGTCGATCGAAGAACTGCGCGTGCAAGTTTTCGCGCAGGAACTTCGTACCCGCGAAGTAGTGTCCGAAAAGCGCATCCAGCGCGCGCTCGAAGCCTTGGCCCACGACTGAACGAGCACTGGCCGCGACCCGCTGCTTAGGCGATTGAGTGATCAGACCATTGCCAATGCCTGGCAGCGCAGTCAAGCGGGATGCCGCTATTCTTGAGCGATGAAACTGGCCGAGACCCATCACGATTTGCGATCCTGGCTTGGCGATCAAGCGCCAGCGGTGGTGGCTAGCCTGGGGCCGATCCGTGATCGCGCCGTGGCGGCGGGGTTGCCGCCCGAACGCGAAGCCGAATTGGTCGCCATTCTGGATTTGCTGGTCTGGTTGGGCGTGGATAGCGATACCCTGGCCGCGACCATTTTGCACGCGGCCGGACTGGATGATCCGGCGCCAGCGCGGCAAAACCTGATCGATGGCCAACGCGAAGCGGCCAAGGTGTGGGCGCTCTACGCAACCCGCGGCAGCAGCGGCGGTGCCGAGGGTTTGCGCCGTCTGCTGTTGTCGATCATCAAGGATTTGCGCGTGGTGTTCATTCTGCTCGCCACGCAGTTGGTGCGACTGCGCGGTGCCCAGTCGCTGCCGCCAGCCGAGCGCCAGGCGTTGGCGCAATTGACCATGGATATGCACGCGCCCTTGGCCAACCGCCTCGGTGTCTGGCAATTGAAATGGGAACTCGAAGACCTGGGATTTCGCTACCTGCAAGCCGATGAATATCGACGCATTGCGCGCGCGTTGGACGAACGCCGGGGGGATCGCGAGACCTACATCGAGACGGTAAAAGCGCAGTTGCTGACGACCCTCAAGGCCGCGAACATCGATGCGGAAATTGCCGGTCGGCCGAAGCACATCTATTCGATCTGGAAAAAAATGTGCCGCAAGGAAGTGGCGATCGACCACCTGTACGACATTCGCGCGGTGCGCTTGCTGGTTCGCGATATCGCCACCTGTTACGCCGCGCTCGGTCTGGTGCATGCGTTGTGGCCGCCGGTGCCGGGCGAGTTTGACGACTACATCGCCCGGCCCAAGGGCAACCACTATCAGTCGCTGCACACGGCGGTGATCGGCCCCGGCGGGCGCACGCTGGAGATTCAAATCCGCACCCCGGAAATGCACGAACACGCCGAACTCGGTGTCGCCGCCCACTGGCGCTACAAAGAGGGCGGCGGTGGCGATTCGGCGTTCGAGCGACGGATCGCCGGACTGCGCCAATTGCTCGAAGCCAAGGCCGATACCGAGTCCGACGCCGCCTTGCTGGCCGGTATCCAGACCGAGGTCGTCGATGATCGCGTTTACCTGCTGACACCGCAGGGCAAGGTGTTGGAAATGGCCAAGGGCGCGACCTTGCTCGACTTCGCTTATCACGTCCACACCGATGTTGGGCATCGTTGCCGTGGCGCCAAGTTGAATGGCCGCTTGATGCCACTGGATGCGGTGCCGGCCAGTGGCGATGTGATCGAGATTGTGGTGGGCAAAGTTTCCGAACCCAAGCGCGACTGGCTGGTGGCCACGCGGCAGTTTTTGACCACCCCACGGGCCAAGGAAAAGGTCCGCGCCTGGTTTCGCAAACTCGATCACGCCGGCAATGTGCAGGCCGGTCGCGTGGTGCTCGACAAAGAGTTGAAGCGGCTCGGTTTGCACGAGTCCGATTTGACCCTGGTGCCGGCGCGTTTCAATCTGAAAACGGTCGACGATTTGCTGGTGGCGGTCGGTATCGGCGAGGTCAGCCCCGGCCAGATCGCGCGGGCCTGGCATGAACTCACGCAACCCAAAGTCGGGCGGCCGGAGTTCAGTTCCGATCCAGTGCGCAGCAAGCCGCAGCACCCGGATGCCATTTTGATCGAAGGCGTCGGCAACCTGTTGACGGTAATCGCGCGTTGTTGCCAGCCGTTGCCCGGCGATGCGATCGCCGGTTATTTGACCAAAGGGCGTGGCGTCAGCATTCATCGTCAGCAGTGCAAGAGCCTCACCCATCTGCTGGCGCGGTCGCCGGATCGGGCGATCGAGGTGCAGTGGGGCGGCCGTGGTGGCGATGCCTACGAGGTCGATATTCTGGTGCGCGCCTACGACCGCAAGGGGCTGCTCAAAGACGTCTCCAGCGCCATCGCCGCCGCCGATGCGCACGTGCTGGCCGCCAGCACCCGGTTGGATCGGGACCACGGCCTGGCCGAAATGAGTTTCGCCGTGCGCGTCCACGACTTCGGTCAGTTGAGCGGCTTGCTCAGCCGCGTCGCTGCGCTGCCCAATGTGATCGAGGCCAAGCGGCAGACGGCGGTGCGCACCTGAGCCAGCCAGTGGCCGCGCCGGCGGCGGTTTTTTGCCTGCTGATGAGGCCTGCGCTGGCGTGTTAATCTGCCGCAAACCCGCTTGTGACGGGCACGGCGACAGGTTGTCAGTGACGTGATCGAGATTCCTGGCTACAAGATTCTTCGGCAAATCGGCCGTGGCGGCATGGCCACGGTGTATTTGGCGATCCAGGAATCGGTGGATCGCGAGGTCGCGCTGAAGGTGATGTCGCCGAGCTTGATGAGCGACCCCAACTTTGGCGAACGCTTTCTGCGGGAGGCGCGCATTGCCGCCAAGTTGCACCATCGTCATGTCGTCGGCGTACACGATGTTGGCAAATACAAAGACATCCATTTCATCGCCATGGAGTACTTGCCGGGCGGTTCGTTTCATGTCGATGAGGGCCAGCCGCGGGCGCCAACACTGGTGTTGCGGGTGGTGCGCGAGATTGCTGCGGCGCTGGCTTATGCGCACAGCAAGGGTTTCGTCCATCGCGATGTAAAGCCGGACAACATTCTGCTGCACGATGATGGCGCCGCGGCGCTGACCGATTTTGGCATCGCCCGCGCCAGTGATTCGGCAACGCGAATGACGCGCACCGGTGCGGTCATCGGTACGCCGCATTACATGAGCCCGGAGCAAGCGCGCGGGCGGCCGTTGGATGGTCGCGCCGATCTGTATTCGCTGGGGATCGTGTTGTTCGAACTGCTCACCGGCAAGGTGCCGTTTATCGGCGAGGATTCGCTGTCGGTGGGCATCATGCACATCACCGAGCCGGTGCCGCGCTTGCCGGCGCCGCTGGTGCCGATCCAGCCGATCCTGGACCGGTTGCTGGCGAAGTTGCCCGAGGATCGCTTCCAGAGCGGCGATGAAGTCGCTGCGGCCATCCACGAGCTGGAATGCGATATCGCCGAAGGTCGCTGGCCTGAGTTGGCGCAGCCAGATGATGGCTATCGGCGACGGGTTTTGGTCGCGGGATTGGCGACCGACGCCATTCGTTCGCTGCGCACGCCCACCGAACCGATCCGCCAACGCACCGAGCCGATGCTGGGCCGGGTCGAAGAAGTGACCAGGCTCGATCATCGGCCGCTGGCGCCGGCTTCGGTGCAACGCGCGGCCGCGGCGCGCGCCGCCGGTCAGCGGCGTTGGCCGGTTTGGCTGGCAGCGGTGCTGGCGCTGCTGGCGCTGGGCTTGTGGCTGGGACAAGATCGGCTGCGCGCCTGGTTGCCCGATTCGGCGATTGCCAGCTCGCTGGCGCGGGCCGATGCGGCGCGCGCGGCTGGCCAATTGCTCGACGGCGATCAGAGTGCCCGCGCCCTGTACGAAGCGGTATTGCGCCTGGACCCCGACAACGAGCAAGCGCGTCAGGGTAGTCGTGCCGTCGGCGAGGCGGCGCTCGCCAAAGGCAACGAAATGCTCGGTCGCGACGATCTCCCGGCGGCGCGACAATGGGCGCAAGGCGCGCGCGTGATTTTGCAGGGTGGCAGCGCTTTGGAAGCTTTGGAACAACGTTTGCTTAGCGTCGAAAATCAGCACATCAAGGTGGACGATTTGTTGACGCGCGCCCAGGCGGCGCAACTGGCCGGCACTTGGGCGGGCGCCAATGGCTCGGTGGATTTGTTCCAGCGCGTGCTCGCCGCCGACGCCGACAACGCGATCGCGCGCAAAGGCTTGCAGGATGTGCTGAGCGGGCTTTCCAAACAAGCCGCAGCGGCGATCGATAGCGGTGGGCTGGCGTTGGCCGCCAGCTTGATCGAGCAGATTGCCGGGGTCAACGATCACTGGTCTGAACTGCCGGATCTGCGCGCGCGCTTGACCGTGGCGCGGGCCGAATCACTCGAGGGTCTGGAGCGGGATATCAGTCGTGCCAAAGATTATTTGCAGGCCGGCGCGCTGACCAGCCCACAGCCCGATAACGCGCTGGCGGTGTTCCGTTCGGTGTTGGCACGCGACCCGCAAAACTTGTCGGCGCAGACCGGCATCCGGCAGATTGCCGGACGCCTGCTGGAGCAGGCGCGGGCCGCATTCCGTGACCGCAAACAAGATCAAGCGCGGCGCCTGTTGCAAGACGCACGCGCGCTCGATCCGCAGCTCAAGGGCTGGCAGTCCCTGCAAAATAGCCTGCGCGATGTCGATGAAAAACTGGCGATTGCCGCCGAACAGCGGCCGCTGGATGGGGCGCAGAAGGCGCAAGTGCAAACCTTGCTGGATGCGGCGGCGCTGTTCGCCGCTCACGGTGACTTGATCGATCCGCCGGGCGCCAACGCCTATGACAAGTACCGCAGCGTGCAGGCGCTGGATCGCTACAACGCCGAGGCCAACGCCGGTATCCAGGCGCTGCCGGGGCGGGCAAAAAGTCTGTTCCAGCAAGCGCTCGGTGCGGGCCGATTGACCGCAGCGGCGGCCAACCTGGATGTGGTGCAACAACTGGCCGATCGCGATCCGGCACTGGCCAATATGCGCCAGGGTCTGGCCGCTGCCTGGCTCAAGCAGGGCCTCGCACACCTCGCCGCAGGCAAGACTGCACCCGCCGCCAAAGCGCTCGCCAATGCCCGAAAATTGCAGCCCGATCTGCCTGGCCTGGACGCCGCCGAGGCCGCGTTGCCGAAGCAGTAAACGCTTGACCAACCCGACCATTCCGGCGCGAAAAAAATCTCGACTTGCCCCGGCGCCACCCGCAGCGGCGCCGCCTGATCAGCGCAGCGTCATCTCGATGGTCTCGCCATCCGGCTCCACCTGTAGCGTACGCACCGGCAAATAGCCGCGTGCGGGCGCGATCCAGACCGTGGTCACGCGCCCGGGGTTGCTGCGGATGCGCTCAACGCGCACGGTTTCCAGCGGCTGGCCACCGAGCAAAATCGACTCTTTGCCTGTGACCTCATAGCGGTATTCGCTGATCGAGTGTTTGTTGGCGACCTGGTAGCGAAACTCGGACTTGCCCGCCTGCAGATCGCTGGCAATCGCCAGTGTCAGCAGATGGCGGTCGACCACGGCTACGGTATCGCGCAATTCGAATGGGCCATCGGCATCGCGACCACGAATCCAGTGTTGCTCGGGATCGACCTGGAACGAGCGCGCGCGGCTGGAGAATCCGACCTTCTGCGAGTAGGCATAACGCAGGGTCTGCGGGGTGCTTTGCTGCCAGCGAAATACCGAGGTCTCGCGGATCTTGACGCCAATAAACGCCGCCGCACCGCGGGTGCCGCGGGAAAAAGTCTCAAACTCCCAGCTCTGGTCCGGGTTCTGGCGCAAATGAACGCTGGCTTCGCCCTGGACCTTGCCATTGCGCGCAACATCGAATTGCAGTTCGAACGGCGCCAACGGTGCTGCCGGTGGCGTGGTCTCGGCCAGTGCGCTCTGGGCAAGCGTGGGCTGGGTTAGCGTGGGCTGGGTTAGTGTGGGTTGGGCCAAGGTGGGCTGAGCCAACCACAACAGACCGAAAATCAGCTGCCGAACGGGACTACGCATGCGGTGGATTCCAGTGGGGGCGGTGGCAATGCTTGAGTGTTTCCGGAGCAGCGGAAAAATTCGGTTAAATGCGGAGGTTTACGGAGTCGGTCAAAACCGCAATGGAACCTCCAGCACGCTGCCGTCGATCAGCACCTGACCGTGCTGGTGGCCGATCCGGTGCTGGGTGAACAAGGCGATGCTCTGGATCAGCAGTTGGTGTTCGTGCGGCAATAGCCTGGCCGCCAAGGTGTCGGCGTTGTCGTCGGCGAGAATGGCGATCCGCGTCTGCGCGATCACCGGGCCGGCATCGAGTTTGGGAATCATGAAATGCACGCTGGCACCGTGTTCCGAATCTCCGGCGGCGAGCGCGCGTGCGTGCGTGTGCAATCCGGTGTACTTGGGCAACAGCGCCGGATGGATATTGATCAGGGTCTGGCTGCGCGGCCCGACCACCGCTGCGGATAAAATTCGCATGAAGCCGGCGCAGACGATCAGCCCCGGCTGAACCCGATCAATCGCCGCGAACAGCGCCGTATCGAAATCGCCGCGGCTGGCAAACTGGCGCGGGTTTAGCGCGTGCGCTGGCACCTGGTGTTGGCCAGCGATCGCCAACGCGCCGCAATCACGACGATCACTGAACACGCCGACGACGCGCACCGGCAGCCGCCCGCTGGCGCTGGCCGTCAACACCGCCGCCAGATTGGAGCCGCGGCCCGAGGCGAGCACGGCGATGCGGAGCGCCGCTGTTGGCATCATTCAATCCGCACGCGCTGGTCGTCGCTGGCTGCTTGCACCAGGCCGATCACCTGACTGGCGAGGCCATGCCCAGCCAGCAAGGTGCGCGCGCGATCGACCTCCGCCGCCTCCAGCAGCACCGTAAAACCCACGCCGCAATTGAACGTGCGCCACATTTCGGTCGGTGCCAGGTTGCCGTGCTCGCGCAGCCATTCGAACACCGGCGGCAACGCCAGGGCGCTCGCTGCCAACGCCAGCCCGAGGCCGCGCGGCACCACCCGAATGATGTTCTCGGTGAGGCCACCACCGGTGATGTGGGCCATCGCGTGTACATCCACTTGCGTGAGCAGATCGAGGATCGGTTTGACGTAAATCGTGGTCGGCGCCAGCAGGGCATCGGCCAGGGTCACGGTGCGGCCATCGGCGGGGTTCAAGGGCTGATCGAGCGGGCTGCCACTGCGCTGCAAAATCTTGCGGATCAGCGAATAGCCATTGGCGTGCGGACCGCTGGAGGCGATGCCGAGCACGACATCACCGGCACGCAGTTTGCTGCCATCAAGCAGCGCCGATTTTTCGACGGCGCCGACACAGAACCCGGCCAGATCGTATTCGCCGGGCGGATACATGTCCGGCATCTCGGCGGTCTCGCCGCCGATCAGCGCGCAGCCGGCCAGCTCACAGCCGCGGGCAATGCCGCCGACCACCGCCACGGTGGTGTCGACGTCGAGTTTGCCAGTAGCGAAATAATCCAGAAAAAATAACGGCTCGGCCCCCTGCACCAAGACATCGTTGACGCACATGCCAACCAAATCGATGCCGATGGCATCGTGGCGCCCGAGTTGCTGCGCCAGTTTCAGCTTGGTGCCCACGCCATCGGTGCCGGAGACCAGCACCGGATCGCGATAGCGGCCGGCCAGTTCGAACAGGGCGCCAAAGCCGCCCAGTCCACCCATCACCTCTTTGCGAAACGTGCGCGCCACCAAGGGCTTGATGCGCTCGACCACGGTGGCGCCGGCATCGATATCCACGCCCGCATCGCGATAGGTCAGCGCGCTCGGGCGGCTTTCGGTCTGGCTCATGGTCGGCAGTGAAGTTTTAAGGGCGCCAAGAATAACAGCCGCGCGGCGGCCAGCGAACGCGGGCGGCGCGCATCCGGCAGCGCACCGTGAACAAGCAACCCGGATGCTGCTTGCCTAACCCAACAGGGGGGGTGCAGGGGTTTTCGGCAGCGCGGCGTGGGCGCTTAGAACGGAAAAAAGCGGGGGATAAAAAAGACCGCCAGCGCCCAGAACAGCAGGTTGAGCGGAATGCCGATCTTCATGAAATCGGCAAAACGGTAGTTGCCGGCGTTGTACACCATGGTGTTGGTCTGATAACCGATTGGTGTGGCAAAGCTGGTCGAGGCCGCAAACAACACGGCGATGAGAAACGGGGTTGGGCTCAGATCCATGGCCAGCGCGGTGGAATAGGCGATCGGTGTGAGCAGCACCGCAGTCGCGTTGTTGCTCATCAGTTCGGTCAGCACGGCGGTCAGCAGGTAGACCGCTGCCAGCACCGCCAGCGGCCCGAAGCCGCCGACGAAACCCAGCAGATGGGTGGCGATGAACTGGGCGAGGCCGGATTTCTGCATGGCGATGCCGAGCGGGATCACCCCGGCCAGCAGCATGATCACCCGCCAATCGATCGATTCATAGGCGGCATTGTTGTCGATGCAGCGGGTCGCCACCAGCGCGATGCAGCCGAGGATCGCCGCGGCCACCAGCGGCAGCCAGCCAAGGGCAACGACGCTCATCACGCTCGCCAGGATGGCGATGCTCAGCAGCGCCTGGCGTGGCATCAACACCCGGTGCTCGCGTGCGGACAGCACCAGCAGGGCCGGGTTGCGGCGCAGCGAGGGCAGTTCATTGCCGGGTGCACGCAGCAGCAGTACATCGCCCACGCCCAGCCGGATATCGCGCAGCTTGCTGCGCAGCACATCGCCGCGCCGATGGATCGCCAGAATCGCCGAGCGATAGTGCCAATGGCATTCTGGCGACATCAGCGTGTGCCCGACCAGCGCCGAGCCGGGCGCGATCATCACTTCAGCGATGACCGGATGGCCGTTGCCAGCGTTCGGTTCGATCGGCTGGAAATCCGGCGCGGTCTGCAAGCGGTTCTCGTCGATCAAGGCGCTGATGCGGTTCCAGTCGCCGCGCACAATCAACACATCATCGGCGCGAATCGGCTCGGCGCGCGGCAACGCCTGCGCACGGTCATCGCGCAGCAGCTCCAGCACGTAAACACCATAGCGGTCGCCGAGCTTGGCTTCGGCGACTGTTTGTCCGAGCAACGGCGAGCCCGGCGGCACCCGCAGTTCGGTGATGTATTTGCCGAGTTGATCGAAAGCGTCCGGATCGTCGCTGTGCGCGTGTGGCAGCAGCCAGCGTTGCACCAACAACAAATAGACAAAACCGGCGACCAGCATGATCAGCCCGAGCTGGGTGAACTCGAACAACCCGAAGCCGGGATGGCCGAGATTCTGCGCCAGCGAGTTGACCAGCAGGTTGGTGGAAGTGCCGACCAGCGTACACACGCCAGCCATTTGTGCGGCATAGGACATCGGGATCAGCAGTTGCGAGGCGGGGATACGATTGGCCGCCGTGGATGCCAGCACGATCGGTAGAAACACCGCCACGGCGGCAGTGTTGTTGATGAATGCAGAGAGTAGGCCGACCAATGTCATCACCAGCAACGTCATCGGCAGTGGCCGCCGCACGCGCGCGACCAAACGGCCCATGGCCTGGACCACACCGCTGGCGGAAAGCCCGCTGCTGAGCACGAACATCGCCGCTACCGTGATCGTGGCCGGACTGCTGAAACCCGACACCGCCTCGGCCGGCGTGACCAGTCGCAGCACCAGCAGGCTGGCCAGCACCAACAGCGCCACCACATCGCTGGGCAGCTTTTCGCTGATGAACAACGCCACCGCGACCACGATCACCGCGAGCGTCAGGATGGCGTCGATGCCCATGCCCATCACCTTGTTGAGGATAGAAAATTAAAAAAAACCGTCGTTCGCAGTGTACGCTGCGGTCGCGCCAGAACAGTGGCCAGGCGTTCCGGGCTTCCCCAGTTTAATTCGCACCATCGCCGACGGTACCCGGTGGACCGATACTGGCAAATTGTCGGCCATGACCGATCCCCACAGCCAGCGGGCGCCACCGGGATCGCTCGGCACCGAGCACGAGCCGGTGACAGGCCAGGTTTTGTTACGTCCAGCGGGCGGGGTCTTTTACGTTAAAAACCGCGCTCCGCCGCCGACCTGGTTGGGCAAAAGCTGCGCTTAAGCTCAACCTATGTCTCCCCTAACCGCGCACATCGCTCGCCGCGCTTTGTGTGCTGCGTCCGGGCTACTTGCTACGCCACGCCAGTGTCTGGATGCCAGTGCCTGGATTGCCGCAGAGCCGCGTGGCGGACTATGCTCGACGCTCTGGCTGGGAGTGACGATGCGTACCGAGCAATTAGCAAGATCCGTTGGGCCGTTGGGCCTGGGCCGGCACGGGGCGCCGCGATGAATCCTGCGGTCGTCGAGTTTGCGCACTATTTG
>PEUI01000223.1 GCA_002785585.1 Lysobacterales bacterium CG02_land_8_20_14_3_00_62_12 | reverse complement strand
TATCCAGCGCGGGCGATTCCAGATCATCAAACTGGCCGTTATCGACCGCCCAGAAAAATGCCCAGATCGCCAGCCCCACCAGCACCACACTCACCGGCACCAGAATCAGCAGGATGTTCATCGCCGCCAGCCCGCGTTGCTCAAAGTCACCGGCAGCCATCGTAGCGCGCGCTGGCGGCGCGATGGTTTGGGTTGGCGGAGCAGACGCGCCGCGTTCAGTACCACCAGCAACGACGACAAACTCATGCCCAGTGCCGCCAGCCACGGCGGCATCACGCCGAGCACCGCCATCGGCAACATCAAGGTGTTGTAGGCCACCGCCCACGCCAGGTTCTGTTTGAGAACGCGCTGGGCTTGGTGGGCGGTGGCGAACAATTCGGGCAGCAAACTCAGCAGGGGTCGCAGCAACACCACGTCGGCGGTTTTTTGCGCCATCGGCGCCGCTTCGCCGATGGCGATGGCGAGATCGGCAGCGGCCAGCACCGGTGCATCATTGATGCCATCGCCGACCATGGCGATGCGGTGACCGCTGTGTTGCTCGGCCTTCAGCAGCGATAGTTTTTGCTCCGGCCGCAGCTCGCCATACGCGCGCGCAATGCGCAGGGACGCGGCGATGCTGCGCACCTTGGCGTTGGCATCGCCGGAATAAATCAGCGTGCTGAACCCAGCCGCGTGCAAGGCGGAAATGGTGGCCGCCGCCTCGTCGCGCAGGTGATCGGTCAGCGTAAACGCTGCCAGCGTCTGGCGGTCGCGACTGAGCCAGACGCGGCCGTCATCCTCGACTTCCGGTCGATCCGCGAACTGGCGTCGGCCGAGCCGCAGCGCGTGCCCGGCAACGACACCGGCGACACCCGCGCCGACCACCGCGCTGCTTTCGGTCAGCGCCAAACCCGCATCCGCAGCGGCACCAAAGGCGCGTGCCAAGGGATGCCGATGGCCGCGTTCCAAAGCGGCTGCCAGCGCCAGTGCCTGGGCGGGCGTAGTGGCGGCATCGAAGATTTCGATCGACGCGACTTGCGGCTGGCCGCTGGTCAGCGTGCCGGTTTTGTCGAAGGCGACGCGATCAATGGCGGCCGCCCGCTCCAGCGCTTGTGCATGCAGCAGCAAAATGCCGTGGCGGGCGAGACGCGCCTGGGCGGCGGTCAGTGTGGCCGGTACCGCCAGCGCAAACGCGCACGGACAAGCGGCCGCCAACACCGCCAAAATCACCGGCAATACTTTTGTGGCATCGATAAAAAACCAGGTTGCGCCAGCGGCTGCCGCCAGCGCAATCATCACCGCCACGAAGCGTGCCGCCCAGCGTTCGGCACGCTGCACCACGACGGGACGTTGGGCGGCGCTGTGGCTGACCAGCCGCGATAATTGCGCGATCCAGGTCTCCGCACCCAAGGCCGTTACTCGAATTCGCACCGGTGCCGTCAGCACGACACTGCCCGCCAGCACCCGCTCACCGTGCTGGCGGCGCTGCGACTCGACCTCGCCGGTGAGCAAACTTTCATCGACTTCAGCGCTGGCACTTTCGACGCTGCCATCGGCCGGAATGTTCTCTCCCACCGCGACTTGCAAGACGTCGCCGATGGCCACTTCCAGCAAGCCAACCGTCACCAGTTGTTCGCCAGCGACGCGCACCACGGTATCCGGCAAGGTCTGCAAACGGTCGATACCGGCGCGGGCGTGATCCCGCGCCATCGCTTCAACGTGGCGCGCCACCAGCAGAAAAAACACGAACATCACCGCCGCATCGAAATACACCTGTGGCCCACCGCGCAAGGTCTCGACGACGCTGGTCGCGTAGGCCAGACCGACCGACAGCGCGACCAGGGTATCCATGCCCAGGCGGCGAAAACGCCACTCGATCAACGCACCACGAAAAAACGGCGCGCCCGCCCACAGCACCACCGGCGTCGCCAGAAGCAGCGTAATCACCCGAAAAAAATCGCGCGTCGGCAGGCCCATTTCAGTACCACCGAAATACAACGCCTCGCTCATCATCATCGCTTGCATCGCCGCCAGACCAGCGACGGCGATGCGTTTCAGCGATGACCGCCGGGCCGCGCGCTGGGCATCCACCCCGGCGGCGGCGACGCGGGCGCGATAGCCCAGCAGCGCGAAACGCTCGACGATGGCACTGAGCGGAATCTGCTGCGGGTTCCAGCACAAACGGGCGCGGCCAGTGGCCGGATTCAAGTCAATTCCGATCACACCTGGCAGCGACGCCGCCACCTTCGGAATCAACCAGGCGCAGGCAGCACAGCGAATACCGTCGAATGAAAGATCCATTTCAACCGCTGTCGGCGCGCTCTGTTGCGGGTCGCTGGGACGCACGTAAAGGCGCTGAAAGGCGGCACTATCCCAGGCGCTGTAATCCGCCTCGTGCTCGCTCTTGGGCGACAACCTGCTACGCAAACGATAAAAATCACCCAGGCCGCCGGTGTGCAGCCACTCGGCCGCGGCCAGGCAACCGGCACAACAGAAGGTCTGTTGCTGACCACCGACCAGCGCCGTGCAGGCGCCGCCATCCAGCGCCTCGCCGCAGTGAAAACACCGGCGCGTGGCCTCGCTGTTCACGGCGC
>PEUI01000056.1 GCA_002785585.1 Lysobacterales bacterium CG02_land_8_20_14_3_00_62_12 | reverse complement strand
CCGGCGAGAAGGTGGCGTCCTGGTTGACCTCGCCGTGCAATGGCGACTTGCGCGCCGTGCAGATTTTCTGGCGTTCGCCCAGCGGCACCAGCGCGCAATCGATCCAAAATGCCATCGAGATTTTTCGCAGCGGCAGTTTTCCGAACCCAGGCGCCTTGGCAGCGACCATCGGTGGTCCGGTGATGACCGATGCGGTGTTGAACGAATGGCGTTTTCTGGACGAAAACCAGGTGATTCCGTTGCAGGTGCCGGTCACCGCAAACGAAACCTTCGTCGTCGCCTTTCAGTTTGCGGCCGTGCCCACGCCCTCGGTTGATCCCAGCGTGGTGCGCGATGTCGATGGCATAACGGCCAATCGCAACGGGCTGCTGGCAGAAATCAGCCCGGGCAATTTTGTCTGGTTCAACTCCGCCAGTCTGGGGCTGACCGGTGACTGGGTGATTCGCGGCGTGGTCGATTGTGCGGTCGGACCACAATTGGCCGATGTCGGCGTCGGGATCAACGCCACGCCGACGCAATACAGCGCCGGCCAAGCGCTGGCCTACACCATCGTGATCAACAATGCCGGGCCAGTGGCGTCGCCGAGTACCACCGTCGTTGACATTTTTCCGGCGGCTTACAGCGTCAGCGGCTGGACTTGCAGCGGCACCGGTGGCGCCACGTGCAGCGCCAGTGGCAGCGGCAACATCACCGATTTCGTCAGTCTGCCGGTGGCCGGCCAAGTCAGTTACAGCGTTAGCGGCACGGTCCTCGTTGGCACCACCGGGGCCCTCACCAATAGCGTGACTGCGGTCGTTGGTGGTGGCGTCAGCGACCCGCTTTCGGGCAACAACACGGCGACCTTGGTCACCGATCCGGCGTCTACTCAATTCATTTTTGGCAATGGTTTCGAGTAGCCGCACAAAAAAACGACCCGCAAGCGGGCCGTTTTTTTGCAGCGGACGGTAACGCTCAAGCTACCAGCAGCGCCCGAATCTTCTTGAAGGCATTGGCTTCGAGCTGGCGAATCCGTTCGGCCGATACGCCGTACTCGTCGGCCAGTTCTTGCAGGGTAGATTTGCTTTCGGCGATCCAGCGCCGTTGCACGATGGCGCGCGAGCGCGGATCGAGTTGATCCAGCCCGGCGCGTAGGGCAGCGAGCTGGTTATGGTCGTCGTCATCGCTTTCCAGCGCATCGAGCGGGCTGATGTGGTCGTCGATCAAAAACGCCACCGGTGCGGGTCGTTCGTCATCATCGCTGTCGGTGGGGGCATCAAACGCCACATCACGGCCATTCAGTCGCGATTCCATCTCCCGCACGTCGGCGGGATCGACTTTCAATTCACGCGCCACCGTCAGCACTTCTTCGTGGTTCATCCAGCCCAGCCGCTTTTTCTTTTTGCGCAGGTTGAAGAACAGTTTGCGCTGCGCCTTGGTGGTGGCGACCTTGACGATGCGCCAGTTCTTCAGAATGAACTCGTGCATTTCGGCCTTGATCCAGTGCACCGCAAAACTGACCAGGCGCACGCCCATGCTCGGGTCGAAACGCTTGACCGCTTTCATCAGGCCGATGTTGCCTTCCTGGATCAGATCGCCCATGCCCAGGCCATAGCCCTGGTAGCCGCGGGCCACGTGCACGACAAAACGTAGATGCGACATGATCAGCCGCTTGGCCGATGGCAGGTCGTTGTCCTCCAATACTTTCCAGCCGAGCGCGATTTCTTCTTCCGGGGTCAGCATCGGCACCTGGTTGACGGCACTGATATAGGCGTCGAGCGAGCCGAGCGCGCTCGGAATGGGCAGGTTGTTGGTCAGCACGGCGGTGGTCATAGCGCTTCTCCTCAAGGGGGGCAGATTAGCAGTCGTGGCGTAAGAGTGCTAACTGGGTAACAAGTTCCCACTTTCAAGTGCTTTGCAATCAATGTGTTGCAACCGCTGCTGGGGGCAACCGCCAGTCGATCGGCGCTGCTCCGGCGGCCACCAGCGCGCGATTGACGGCGGCGAAGTGACCGCAGCCGATAAACCCTCGATGCGCCGACAACGGCGACGGATGGGGCGCCTTGAACACTTGATGGCGACGGCGGTCGATGCGTTGACCCTTGGCTTGGGCGTAGCTGCCCCAGAGCAGAAACAGCAGGCCTTCGCGTCGCTCATTGAGTTGGTCCACCACGGCATCGGTGAAGCGTTCCCAGCCCTTGCCTTGGTGCGAACCGGGTCGGCCCTGTTCGACCGTCAACACCGCGTTCAACAGCAGCACGCCCTGATCGGCCCAGGATTGCAGGCAGCCATGCGCTGGCGGTGGCAGGTCCAGATCCCGCTCGATTTCGATCAAGATATTGCGCAGCGAGGGCGGGATCGGCACCCCCGGCGGCACCGAAAAACTCAAGCCTTGCGCCTGCCCGGGGCCGTGGTACGGGTCCTGACCCAGAATCACCACCTTGACCGCATCGAACGGGGTGGCATTGAGCGCCGCAAAAATCTTGCCGCCGGGCGGATAAATCTGCTTGCCCTGGGCTTTTTCCGCCAGCAGAAACGCCCGCAGGGTCTGCATGTAGGGCGCGGCCAA
>PEUI01000134.1 GCA_002785585.1 Lysobacterales bacterium CG02_land_8_20_14_3_00_62_12 | reverse complement strand
CTTGGGCAAACGGGCCGCCGGAACCGATGGCAATCAGGCCGTGTTCGGGTTCCAGCACATCACCGCTGCCGCTGATCAGCAGCGAGGTGTTGCGGTCGGCGACGGCGAGCAGCGCTTCGAGTTTGCCGAAGCGGCGTTCGGTGCGCCATTCCTTGGCCATTTCAACGGCGGCACGGGCGAGCTGACCGCCGTGCTTTTCGAGCTTGGCCTCGAACAGTTCGAACAAGGTAAAAGCATCGGCGGTGGCGCCCGCAAATCCGGCCAGCACATCGCCTTTGCCGAGTCGCCGCACTTTGCGGGCATTGGATTTCATCACCGTGTTGCCGAGGGTGACCTGGCCATCGCCACCGATGACGACGCGGCCGTTGCGGCGCACCGAGAGAATGGTGGTGGCATACATGGTTTCGGGACAATGGATCGACATGGCTAGCTCCGTTTTCCATTTTGCCAACTGGGGTTCTACCAGCCAATTGCAAGCGCACTGGATCGATCAAGCATCGGGCTTGCGGGCTTTGGCGGTGATCGCCGGCGTGGTGGCGACGGCGCGCCGGGCGCGCGGATGCGCCGCGTCGTAGACCCGCGCCAACTGCTGAAAATCGAGATGCGTATAGATCTGTGTGGTGGCGATATCGGCGTGTCCGAGCAGCTCTTGCACGGCACGCAGGTTGCCGCTGGACTCGAGCAAATGGCTGGCGCAGGAATGCCGCAGCAGATGCGGATGCAGGCGCTTCCAGACGCCTTGTTCGCGCGCCCAATGCTTGAGCCTGGCCTGCACCGACCGCGGCGCAATGGCAGCGCCATGACGCGCCGTAAAGATCGGCTGATCGCCACCACCGACACTGTGCTGGCGCCAGCGGCTGAGCGCTGCTGCGGCCTTCGATCCGACCGGCACGATTCGCGTCTTGGCGCCTTTGCCGAGCACCCGCAGCATGCCCTCGGCGGCATCGTAATCGGCCCAGGTCAGGGCACACAATTCGGCCAGACGCAGCGCCGAAGAGTAGAACAATTCGAACATCGCCTGATCGCGCAGGGTCAACGGCGCTGAACCGGGCAGTTCCAGGAACGCGCCCAATTCATCGACATCCAGCACGTTCGGCAGTTTGCGTGGCGACTTCGGCGCGCGCACCCCGCTGGCGGGATTGGCCAGCGAGTGCCCCTCGCGAATCAAGTAGCGATAGAAACTGCGGATCGCCGATAGCCGACGTTGCAGAGAGGTACCGGAAAGCCCGCCACGATGCGCTTCGGCAACATGAGCGCGGACCGATTCGCTGCCGAGTTCGGCCCAGCCGACAGTCGGCAAGTGCTGTTGCAAATACTGATCGAGCGCGCGCAGATCGTCCCGGTAAGCCGCAATCGTCCGCGCCGACAGGTGTTTGACCACCTTCAGCCAGTCGAGGAATCGGTCGATCAACACGCAACGATCAGTAGCCATACGACCAGTGTAATGTCAAAACTTGGGGCCGCCGGATTCGCGCCGGATCGGCGGCATGCATGACTTCTGCCGCATCGCCAGATCGTTTCCGCCGGGTTATCGTGTCGCCACTGAAGCGGTCGCCACCTTGGGTCGGCGGCGGTTCTGTCCATCCGCTTGAACATAGCCAACACTTTGGCGGCCTGCGCCGTCGCAACCGGGAGCAAATCATGAAATCAGGAGTCGGCATCGTCGCCATGGCACTGCTGTTTTGCAGCGCTGGCGCCAGCGCGATCAGCGTCGATGAGCTGGTCGCCAAGAACCTCCAGGCCAAGGGCGGTATCGAGGCAATCCACGCGATCAACAGCCTGGATTTGCAAGGCCGCATGCAGTTTTCCGGCGGCAGTTTTTCGCTGGAACTGGGCTTTCACCAGTTGACCAAACGCGGCGTCGGCTATCGCAATGAAGCCGCCCTCCAGGGGCTGACGGCGATCACCGCCTACGATGGCAAAGACGCCTGGCAAGTGCAGCCGTTCCAGGGCCGACTCGATCCCGAGAAGCTGGCCAAAGATCAAGCCAAAAGCCTGGCCCAACAAGCCGACATCGATGGCCCGCTGGTGGATTGGAAGGCCAAGGGCCACCACCTCGAATATCTCGGCACCGAAGACGTCGATGGCACCCCGGCGCACAAACTCAAAGTGACCTTGGCCGATGGCGACACCCAGTTCATTTATCTGGATCCCGACTATTTTCTGGAGATTCGCATCAGCACCGTGAGCACCCAGCGCGGGGTCGAGTACGAACAAGAGAGCGATGTCGGCAATTACGAGCGGGTGGCCGGCGTGTTCGTGCCGTTCGCCATCGAATCCGGTCCCAAGGGGCAACCCAAGGGGCAAAAGATCACCATCGACAACGCGGTCGCGAACGGCACCATGGACGACAGCCTGTTTGCCTTCCCGACGAACAAAGTGGAGAACGCAAAATGATCAGCCATCGCCCATCGTTTGTGCTCGCAACAGCGTTCGGCGCCCTCCTGTGCAGCGCTGCTGGCGCCGCCAGTGCGCCGGCGCCAGCCAGCCGCTTTGATTCCGCCGCGATCTCCGGACTCGGCGCCCGCAATATTGGCTCGGCGACCATGAGCGGCCGTATTTCGGCGCTCGCGGCCAGCAATGCCGAGGATGGCAAGACCACGGTTTTTGTCGGCGCTGCCAGCGGCGGCGTGTGGAAGTCCAACGACGGCGGCACCACCTTCAAGCCAGTGTTCGACAAGCAGCCAGTGCAATCGATCGGCGCCATCGCCATCGATCCCGCGAACCCGAAAAATATCTGGGTTGGCACCGGCGAAACCTGGACGCGCAATTCGGTTTCGGTCGGCAACGGCGTCTACAAATCCCAGGACGGTGGCGATAGCTGGCGCTATGTCGGCCTGCCGGAGTCCGAACGCATCAACGACATTCTGGTCAACCCGAAGCAGGCCGACGAAGTGTATGTCTGCGTGCCCGGCAAGCTCTGGAGCGATTCGGCCGAACGCGGTTTGTACAAGACCGTCGATGGCGGCACGACCTGGAAGCTGATCCTCAAAGGCAGCAACCTGTCCACCGGTTGCTCCGGCATCAGCATGGACCCGAAAAACCCGGATCGTCTGTACGCCGGGCTCTGGGATTTTCGTCGCCAGGGCTGGAGCTTTCGTTCCGGCGGCCCCGGCCCGGAAGCCGCCAGCGGTAGCGGCATGTTTCGCAGCGAAGACGGTGGCAAAACCTGGCGCTCCCTCGATGCCAGCAACACCAAAGGCCTGCCCGCCAAGCCCTGGGGCCGAGTGGAAACCGAAATCGCGCCGAGCAATCCGCAGCGCGTTTACACGTTTATCGAAGACATCGAGTCGGCGCTGTATGTGTCCGATGACGGCGGTGCCAGCTTCGAGAAACGCGACCAGAGCCAGATGATGGTCTGGCGGCCGTTCTATTTTGCCAAGCTGATCGTTGACCCGAGCAACGCCGATCGCGTGTTCAAGCCGAACCTGCAATTGATCGTGTCGGACGACGCCGGTCGCAGTTTTTCGGCCACCGCCGGCGGCACCCACGCCGACTCACACGCCTTGTGGATCAATCCGAAAAACCCCAAGCACCTGATCATGGGCGATGACGGCGGCCTGTGGACCTCGTTCGATGGCGGCAGCCGTTGGTGGAAAAACGACAACCTGCCGATCTCGCAGTTTTATCACGTCAGCACCGACCAACAGGACCCCTACCAGGTTTATGGCGGCTTGCAGGACAACAGTTCCTGGGTTGGTGACTCCGAATATCCGGGCGGTATCACCAATGATCGCTGGGAAAATCTCTACGGCGGCGATGGCTTTTGGGTGTTCGCCGATCCCGCCGATACGGACTACATCTACGCCGAGTACCAGGGTGGCAACATCGCCCGAATCAATCGCCAGACCCACGCCAGCCGCAGCATCCAACCGACCGCCGGTTATGGCGAAAAGCTGCGCTTCAACTGGAATACACCAATCCATCTAAGCCCGAATGAAAAGGGCACGATCTACATCGGCGCGCAGTTTTTGTTCCGCAGCCGCGACCACGGCCAGAACTGGGAGCGCATCTCGCCGGACCTGAGCAGCAATGACCCGGCCAAGCAGCAGCAAGAGCTTTCCGGCGGCATCACCGTCGACAACAGCTCGGCAGAAATGCACACCACGATTTATGCGATCAGCGAGTCGCCGCGCAACGCCCAAGTGATCTGGGTCGGCACCGACGACGGCAATGTGCAACTCACTCGCGATGGCGGCAAGACCTGGACCAACACCGTGCGCAAGCTCAAAGGCCTGCCGCCGGCGTCCTGGGTCTCCTCGGTCGAAGCCAGTCGCTTCGACGCCGCAACCGCTTACGTGACCTTCGACCGCCACAACGCCGGCGACATGAATCCGCACGCCTACAAAACCACCGACTTCGGCCAGACCTGGACCCGGATCGTCGCGGCCGACCAAGGCGTGCGCGGCTATGCCCATGTGCTGAAGGAAGACAGCGTGCAATCGAACCTGCTCTATCTCGGCACCGAGTTTGGCCTGTACATTTCAGCCGATGGTGGCGGGCACTGGGCCGAGTTCAAAGGCGGCAATTTCCCCAGCGTCGCGGTCCGCGATATCGCCTTGCAGGATCGCGATCAAGACCTGGTACTGGGCACCCATGGTCGCGGCATCTGGATCATCGACGACATCTCGCCGCTACGGCAGTTGAGCGCCGGCGTGCTCGACGGCGAAGCCAGCTTTCTGCC
Source organism: Lysobacterales bacterium CG02_land_8_20_14_3_00_62_12 (assembly GCA_002785585.1). Taxonomy (GTDB): domain Bacteria; phylum Pseudomonadota; class Gammaproteobacteria; order Xanthomonadales; family Ahniellaceae; genus 0-14-3-00-62-12. The sequence continues at coordinate 6,047 of PEUI01000134.1, read as the reverse complement.
CGGACCTGCCGTGCAGCAACGCTACGACGGCAACGGTGGCTGGAGCGAAGGCGACGCCAAGTTCAGCGGACAAAACCCGCAGGGCGGCGCGGTCATCACCTATTACCAAAAGACCCGGCATCTGTTCGGACCGATCAAGCTGGAAATCCTGGATGCCGCAGGCAAACTGATCGACACCATCCCGGCGAGTAAACGCCGTGGCATCAACCGCGTCAGTTGGTCGATGCGGGTGGCACCACCGCGAACCCCGAAAGCGGCGCAGGTGGCGTTCAATTCGATCCAGGGACCACGCGTGCCACCCGGCATCTACAGCGTGCGTTTGACCAAGGGCAAGGCCGTCTACGACAGCAAACTCGAAATCGTGCTGGACCGCCGCGCCACCTTCAATGCGGCCGATCGGCAGGCGCAGTTTGATGCCGTGATGCAAGTGCACGCGCTGTTCGGCGACATGACCACGCTCCATGATCGCATTCAGTTCGCCCGCAAGCAGGCCGAGAGCCAAAGCGCTGCCTTGGGCGCCAAAGACGCGCTGAAAAAGCGTCTGAGCGACTTTGCCCAGGCCGCCGAAACGGTGCGCAAGCAGATCGTCGCCACCAAAGAGGGCGGCGCCATCACCGGCGAGGAACGCATCCGCGAACACACCGACAATCTCTACGGTGCGTTGATGTCCTACGAAGGCCGCCCGGCACCCTATCAAATCGAACGCTATCAAGTACTCAAGCGCGAGCTCGATGACATCGCCAAGGCGTTCCAGACCTTGAGCGATCAATCGCTACCCGCCATCAATGCCGAACTCGCCAAACGCAAATTGCCGGTGATCGGCAGCGCCGCACCGGCAGCGCCCCAAGCGGACCTGTCGAGCGGCGAAATCCGCCACGCCTTCGCGCTTGTTGTTGGTCAAAGCACTGCGCGGTAATCGGGATACCCCGCAACGTAGGGTGGATAAGCGCAGCGCATCCACCTTTCATTGCAGCTTATGGTGGATGCGCTGCGCTTATCCACCCTACAAAAGCGCTTTGATCAGGCGAACCGTCCCGGTGGATTCTGCAAACGATGTTTCGAGAGCGAGGCTATCGCGCAACGCAGACTTGGTCTCGCCTCAGTTCTGCGATCATGCGCGGTAACCTTGGGCGTGGCCGCCCTAAGTGGAGTCGGTGCCCCGATGAATCGTTTGTTTCGCAATGCCTGCCTGCCGATCTTGATCAGTCTGTTACTTGCGGGCTGCGACAAAGATCCCAAACAAAATCGACCCAAACCTGCGGCGCTGACGGTGACCACGACCGTGGTAAACGAGTCCATTTGGCAGGACCACCTGGAAGCCCTCGGCACCACGGCAGCGAACGAGTCCGTGCTGATTACCGCCAAGGTCACCGAGACCGTGGTGCGGGTCAATTTCGAGGACGGCGATCTGGTCGAGGCCGGCCAGGTGCTGGTCGATTTGTCGGGCCGCGCCGAACTGGCTGGGCTCGAAGAAGCCCGCGCCGCCTATCGCGAAGCCGAACAGCAGATGCATCGGCAACAGCAGTTGACCGATCAGAAGTTGGTGCCCGCCAGTCAGCTCGATACCCAGCGCGCGGCGGTGGATTCGGCCAAAGCCAGACTGGATGCGACCCGGGCGCGGTTGTCGGATCGGGTGATTACGGCGCCGTTTTCCGGCGTCCTCGGGTTCCGCCGAGTCAGCCCGGGTACCTTGGTCACACCGGGCACGACGATCACCAGCCTCGACGATATTTCGCTGATCAAACTGGATTTTTCCATCCCGGAGAGTTATCTGAGAGCGTTGGCCGCCGGACAAGCCATCAGCGCCCATAGCGCCGCCTATCCGGGCCGCGATTTCACCGGCGTAGTGCGCACACTCGGCTCGCGGGTAGACCCGATTACCCGCGCCATTGCCGTGCGCGCCGAGATTGCCAATGGCGATCACGCGCTGCGTCCTGGCATGTTGCTGACGGTCGACTTGTGGCAACCGCAACGACGGGCGTTGGCGATTCCAGAGATCGCCGTCGTTCAGGTGGCGCGCGAAGCGTTCGTGTTTCGGCTGCAATCCGACCACACCGTTGCACGCGTTTTGGTCACCCTGGGCTTGCGCCGCAACGCCGAAGTGGAGGTGTTGTCTGGCCTGCACGCGGGGGATCGGATCGTCGTCGATGGCACGATCAAACTGCGCCCAGGCAGTTTGATCGAAGACGTCACCGCTGCCACTTCGGCAGCGACCGCTGGCGACGCCGATTCAGCGCGCAATCGATAGGGGCACAGACCATGGTGCTTTCCGATCTATCCATTCGTCGCCCGGTGTTGGCAACGGTGATGAGCCTGCTGCTGGTGGTGCTTGGACTGATCGCGTTCAACCGTCTCACCTTGCGTGAATTGCCGAAGATTGATCCGCCGGTGGTATCGGTACGCGTGGATTATCCTGGAGCCTCGGCGGCGGTGGTCGAGACCCGGATCACGCAGATTTTGGAGGACGCGGTCAGCGGCATCGAGGGGATCGTCAGTACCGAATCGCGCAGCCGCAATGGCACCGCCAGCGTCAGCATGGAGTTTTCCCTCAACCGCGAAGTGGAAGCGGCCGCCAACGATGTGCGCGACGCGGTCAGTCGAATCGTGGACCGGTTGCCGGTCGAGGCCGAACCGCCACGAATTGAAAAAGTCGAAAGCGATGCCGAGGTCATTGTTTGGCTGAACATGCGTTCCACTGCCCTCGATACCTTGCAGCTCAGCGACTATGCCGAACGCTACATCGTTGATCGGTTGGCCAGTCTCGATGGTGTCGCGCAGGTGCGCACGGGTGGCGATCAGCGCTATGCCATGCGCGTTTGGCTGGATCGCACGGCCTTGGCGGCGCGTGGGCTCACCGTCAATGACGTGGAAACCGCACTGCGTCGAGAAAACATCGAACTGCCCGCGGGCAGCATCGAGTCGGCGACGCGCGATTTTACGCTGCGGGTGATGCGGGGTTATCAAGATGCCGATGATTTTGCCCAGTTGACCCTGAGCAAAGGCGCCGACGGGCATTTGGTGCGGCTCGGTGAAGTGGCCCGCATCGAACGCGCTTCGGCCGAACGGCGCGCGTATTTTCGTGGCAACGGCCAGCCCAATGTCGGGCTTGGCATCATCAAAACAGCAACCGCCAACAGCCTGGACGTAGCCAAATTGGTCAAGGCCGCGTTGCCGGGAATTCGTAGCGCCCTGCCAACGGGTACCGAGATTTTTGTCGCCTACGACGCCACGATTTTTATCGACGAAGCGGTACAGCGGGTCTACCTGACCTTGATCGAATCGGTGATGTTGGTGCTGCTAGTGATTTATTTTTTTCTCGGTAATCTGCGCGCAGCGTTGATCCCCGCGATCACCGTGCCGGTCAGTTTGGTGGCAGCATTTATTGCCTTGTGGGTGTTTGGTTTCACGATCAATCTATTGACGCTGTTGGCGCTGGTGTTGAGCATCGGCCTGGTCGTCGATGATGCCATCGTCGTGCTGGAAAACGTGCAACGGCGTGCCGATCTTGGCGAGCCGCCGCTGGTGGCGGCACGCCGCGGCACCGCCCAGGTCGCCTTCGCAGTGATTGCTACCACGGCGGTATTGGCGGCGGTGTTTCTGCCGGTCGGGTTCATGGCCGGCAACAATGGGCGGTTGTTTCGCGAGCTCTCGGTGGCGATGGCGGGTGCGGTCATGTTGTCGGCGTTCGTGGCGCTGACACTGACACCGATGATGTGTTCCCGACTGATCCGCGCGCAGCAACCGTCGACCGGATTAAGCGCCTGGATCGGTCGGCAGTTGCAGTCGCTTGGGCACCGCTACCGGTCATTATTACAACGCAGCTTGCACCGACCGTTGTGGTCTGCCGCAGTGCTCATCGGCAGTTTGTTGATTGCGTTTTTGTTGCTGCAACGCATTCCCAGCGAATTGGCGCCGCCCGAAGATCGCGGTGCTTTTTTCGTTTCCGTGGTAGCGCCGGAAGGCGCCGGTTACGACTACAGCGTGAAACAAATCCAGCAAGTCGAGCAGCGTCTCAGCAAGTATTTGGGGCCAGGCCAGCCGATTGCCAACATCAATACGCGCGTTCCCGGCGGCTTTGGCGCCAGTGGCGAAATGCACACCGGCACCGCCATCGTGCTGATGAAGCCATGGGACGAACGCCACCAGAGCACCGCCGAATTGGTCGAAAAAGTGCGCGCCGATCTCGCCTCGCTACCCGGGGTACGAGCGCTTCCGCGCGTGCGCGCAGGGTTGGTGCGCAGCAGCGGCCAACCGTTGCAGATCGTACTCGGTGGTCCCGATTACCAAGAGCTCGCCGAGTGGCGCGATCGCCTGCTATCGCGGATGGAACAGAACCCCGGCTTGTTCGCTGCCGACTCCGACTACAAGGAGACCCGGCCGCAATTGCGCATCGAGATTGATCGCACGCGCGCCGCCGATCTCGGCGTCGCTGTCGATGAAATTGGCCGCACCCTGGAGACCATGATGGGCGGTCGCCGCGTCACCACCTATGTGGAAGACGGCGAAGAATACGATGTCATTTTGCAAGCCGAGCGCCAACAGCGCAGCGCGCCTTCGGACCTGAACAATCTGTATGTGCGCTCACGCACCACGGCGGCGTTGATCCCGCTATCCAGCCTGGTCACCCAGAGTGAGTTGGCCGAGCCCGGCGAGTTCAACCGTTTCAACCGACTGCGTGCGATCACCCTCTCGGCTGGGCTGGCGCCGGGTTACCCGCTTGGCGAGGCACTGGCGTGGGTACGCACCGTCGCCAAAGCCGAGCTGCCTGATCGTGCCCATGTCGATTACAAGGGCGAGTCGCGCGAGTACCAAGCGTCCGGCAGCGCGGTGCTATTTACCTTTGCCATGGCGCTGCTGATTGTCTATTTGGTGTTGGCTGCGCAATTTGAGAGCTTTTTGCATCCCCTGGTCATCATGTTGACGGTTCCACTCGCTGTCCTCGGCGCCCTGATCGGCCTCTGGCTGTCCGCTGGATCGCTCAATCTGTTTAGCCAGATCGGTATCGTCATGCTGGTCGGGCTGGCGGCCAAGAATGGCATTTTGATTGTGGAGTTCGCCAACCAGCTACGCGACCAAGGCCGCACGATCGACCAAGCGATTGTCGAGTCTGCCGTGGTCCGCATGCGACCAATCCTGATGACCTCGATCTCGACGATGATGGGCGCGCTACCGTTGATACTGGCTGGCGGCCCCGGTTCGGCCAGTCGCGCCACCATCGGCACCGTAGTGTTCGCTGGGGTTGCGTTTTCCACCGTGCTCTCGCTGTTCATCGTGCCCGCTTTTTATCGCCTGCTGGCACCCTACACGCGCTCACCCAAAGCCTTGGGCAAGCAGCTCGATCAATTGGAACAGGCAACCCCCGAGGTCGGTGGCAACGCCTGATGGATACGCCTGACAGCAAACCGGATGCCCCTTCGACCGTGCGCAATCGAGACGCCATCCTCGCTGTGCTCAAGCAGCATTTCGCGGATCGCCGCCAGGTACTCGAAATTGGCAGCGGCAGCGGTCAACACGCGATTTATTTCGCCGCCGCCCTGCCCCATCTGCAATGGCAGACATCGGATCGCAACGAACAACTGCCCGGTATCCAGGCCTGGCTGAACGATGCAGCGCTCGCCAACACGCCGCCCGCCATCGCCCTGGACGTCAATCAGCCGGACTGGCCGACCGCCTCGTTCGATGCGGTCTTCAGTGCCAACACTTTGCATATCCTGGGCTGGGCGGAAGTTGAGCGCCTGTTCGCAGCACTGCCCAGCAGCACGCAACCCGACTGCAAATTGCTGATCTATGGACCCTTCAACGCTGACGGTGGCTACACCAGCGACAGCAATGCCGCCTTTGATCGGTGGTTGAAAACACAATCGCCTGATCGTGGTATTCGTGACTTCGCAGCAGTCAACGCCTTGGCCACCGCAGCGGGATTCGAATTGCTGGCCAACATCGCCATGCCCGCCAACAATCGGTGCCTGCTCTGGCAGCGCCAGCCACTTTCGCCGCAGCCATCAGCCAACCGCCGAAAGGTAAGCGTCCGGCCTAGACCATCTTCC
>PEUI01000338.1:12292-13576 GCA_002785585.1 Lysobacterales bacterium CG02_land_8_20_14_3_00_62_12 | reverse complement strand
TGTCCAGCACGATGACCACCAGGCTGCTGGCCATGATCAGCACCGCGAGCGCGATGGCGATCACGCCGGGTCGGGCCGCTCGCCGCCGCAGCCGCCACCAGGTCGGCACCAGCAACAAACTGAGTGGCGAGAATAGCCACAGGTTGCTATTCGCCCAGACGATCTCGTGGTCGGTCAATAGCCAGAGCCCGGCCAGCAGCAGGCCGATCAGACCGATCACGGCGGAAATCAGGGCGCCACTGATCGCGCTGGCGGCAACCCTTCGCGGCGCCCGGGCGCTGACGCCGAAGCCCAGCAACAGCGCGCCGCTCAATCCCAGGACGAAGGCCTGCGGCAGCCAAAACGGTGGCGGTGGAATCTGGTCGGCGTGGGTGGCGATGAGCAGTGCGCGCGGCGCATCGGCGAGCATGCGGACGGTGCCATCGGCGGCGGTGAGACGGGTCTCGCTGACCAGGTCGCGTAGACGCAGCGGCAAAAACGCTTCTTCCCACAAATTGATGCGCCGATCCGCGCGCGGCCCCAGTCCGAGATGGATGCCCACCGCCAGCCACGGCATCGCGCGGGCATAGGCCAGTGACAAGGAGCGATAGCTTTCGCCACGGCCACGCCCGAGTGACTGGGCGCGCAACTGGCCGCCGCTGGCCACATCCAGCGCATCACGCACCTTGGTCGAACAATTGTTGCGGTAATAGTCGTAGTGGTATTCGGCGTTTTCCGGCAGCGCTTGCCAGGCCAGTGTCGCCGCCAATTGGCGCTTGGCGGCGGCGCCAAAGTGCAGCTCTTGCAGCCACACCGAGCGGCCCTCGGCGCGATAGTTGTCAAGATCGTCGGCGGGGTCGGTCTGCGCTAGCCGATACCACATCCGTCCGCGGATGAAGTTCAAGAAAAAATTCTTCTGCGCGAAATCGAAATAGCCAAAGTTGTAAAGCGCTGTCGTGTGGCGCTCGCGGTCTTCCACCAGGATGGCGTTGTGGCCGAAGCGTTCCCAATAAATGGCACCGGGCGCGACGGTGACCAGCGCGACGCGCAACGTGTCATCGGCGATGGTCGGGGTCGCGGCTGGGGTCGTGACGGGGCTTGGCTCGGGTGCGGCCGCCAACGCGCTGCCGAGGATTGCGGCCAGCACGCAGACGGCGCCAAGGCAGCTCTGGGCAAAACCTTGGCGACTGGCGCCGGTGCTCATCCGGCAGCGACTTCCGGCAGCACCAAAAACTGATGGACGCGCCGCGCGTCGGCTTTGGCCACGAAAAATTGAAAGCCGTCGAGCACGATTTCTTCGCCGAC
>PEUI01000338.1:9490-12273 GCA_002785585.1 Lysobacterales bacterium CG02_land_8_20_14_3_00_62_12 | reverse complement strand
AAATTGAAAGCCGTCGAGCACGATTTCTTCGCCGACTTCGGGCAAATGACCGAAAGCGGCGGTGACGCTGCCACCGATGGTGTCGTACTCGTCATCGGCCAGGTGGCTGCCGAAGCGGGCGTTGAACAGCTCGATCGGCGTGAGCGCGCTGACCGTATAGCGGCCATCGCTGGCGAGCCTGATGTGTTGGTCCGGATTGACCTCGTCGTCGTGCTCGTCGTCGATCTCGCCGACGATTTCTTCGAGCACATCTTCGATCGTGATCAGACCGGCCACGCCACCGTATTCGTCGATCACCACCGCCATGTGTTGGCGCCGGGTGCGGAACTCTTTCAGCAACAGGTTCAGCCGCTTGCTTTCCGGAATCAGGCTGACCGGACGGATAAAGCTGCGGATGTCGCAGGGCAGATCGGTGTTGGCCAGGCAACGCAGCAGATCTTTGGCGAGCAGGATGCCGATGACTTCGTCGCGGTCTTCGCCGGTGACCGGGAACCGCGAGTGTCCGGATTCGAGCACAATGGCGATGATCGCTTGCAGGGTGGCGTCGACCGGCACGGTGACCATCTGCGCCCGCGCCACCATGACATCGCTGACTTGCAGGTCGGAAACGGCAATCGCGCCCTCGACCATGGCGAGGGTGTCGGCGCTGATCAGTCCGTTGGCTTTGGCGGTGCGGAGTTCGGTCAGCAATTCGTCGCGATTGCGCGGGTCGCTGGAAAGCATCTGGCCCAGTCGATCGAGCCAGGATCGTGGCGTCGGGGCGCCACTACTGGGAGGTTCGTCGTTCATTACAACTTGCAGAGCGCTCAAGCGAGCAGGGCGCACAGTGTAGCGGCATCACCCGGTGCCGCGCTGCCACCGCCTGGGCGGACGCTCGCGCTCGGCTAGCCCATTGCGCCATTGTGGGCAGCGTCGTCTGCCTAAAACTCGGCGTAGGGATCGGCGATGCCGAGCTTGGCCAGTATGCGGATTTCCATGGACTCCATGGTTTCGGCAGCGTCGGCGTCGAGATGATCGTAGCCGAGCAGATGCAAAGTGCCATGCACGCACAGATGGGCGTAGTGATCGGTTCTGGATTTATGTTGGGCGAGCGCCTCGTCGGCGACCACCGGCGCGCACAGAACCAGGTCGCCCAGCAGATTCGAGCGCACCCCGCGCGGCAGTTCGGCAGGAAAGCTCAATACGTTGGTGGCGTAATCCTTTTCGCGGTATTGGCGGTTGAGGGCGCGGCCTTCGTTGGCATCGACCAAGGCGATGCAGACCTCGCCGCTGCGCTTTCGGGCGCAGCGCAGCGCGGTGCTGACCCAGGCGGAAAATTGCGCTGCGCTGGGTTGCTCCAGGGGTTCAACGTGATAGTTGGTATGGATGCAAAACGCCATGGCGGCGACGCCTTAGTTGGAGTCCACCGCATGCACGATCAGGTCGGGTCGCTGACGACGAACCTGTGCCGATACCCGGCCGGAGGTGGTCACCCAATGGGCGCTCTGTGCCGCCAGCAACAGCGGCAGGTCGGCGCTGCTGTCGCTGTAAGCCGCCGCGAACGGTGGCGCCAGCCCGCATTCGGTCATACGGTGGAGTTTGCGGATACCGTTGGCGTGCAGCAAGGTAATCAGCCCGCCGGCAAACGGCCGCAGAGTCGAGCCGACAATGATCGGCGGGCGCGGCAGATCGAGGCTGGCAACGACCCGCTCGGCCAACTCCTGAAACGAACCGGTGGCAATGGCCACTTTGTGACCGGCGGCCAGATCGATGCGCAGCAAGGCGACAATCGGCTCGATCCGTCGAATCTGGTATTGGTCAAAGAATTGATCGATGATTGCTGCCCTCGTTTCGGGGCGCAGGCCAACGCTGGCGATCCAAAGAAAAATGCTGGTGCCGATCCGTCTGGTTGCCACCACCGCCACCAGCGGCAACGCCAGCGGCATCACGACGATGCCGAGCAGGCCGCGCCACCAGGTTTGACGCAAGCGAAAACGCAATAGCGAATAGCCGCTGTCACCGACGATCAAGGTGCCATCGAGATCGTAGATGATGGTTTCCACAGCGGCAGCGGTATCGACGGTCATGCGGTGCTGACTTGCTGGACCGCGGCTTCGTGCCGTTCATAGGCGCTGACAATGCGCTGTACCAGCGGATGGCGCACGACATCGTGCGCGCTGAAAAAGGTGAAACTGATGCCGTCGACGACGCGCAACACTTCGATCACTTGGCGCAGACCGGAGCCGATATGGCGGGGCAGATCGGACTGGGTGATGTCGCCGGTAATCACCGCGATCGAGCCGAAGCCAATCCGTGTCAAAAACATTTTCATCTGTTCGTTGGTGGTGTTCTGCGCCTCGTCGAGAATGACAAATGCATCGTTCAGCGTGCGCCCGCGCATGTAGGCGAGCGGGGCAATTTCGATGACATTGCGTTCGATCAATTTGCCCACCCGCTCGACCCCGAGCATTTCATACAGGGCGTCGTACAAAGGCCGCAAATAAGGATCGACTTTCTGCGACAGATCGCCTGGCAGGAACCCCAGTTTCTCGCCCGCTTCCACCGCCGGCCGCGCCAGAATGATGCGCTGGACACGATTTTCTTCCAGCGCCAGCACCGCGCTGGCGACGGCAAGAAAGGTCTTGCCGGTGCCGGCCGGGCCGATGCCAAAATTGATGTCGTGACGGGCGATGGCGTGCAGGTAGCGTTGCTGATTGTCGCCGCGACCCCGGATCGTGCCGCGTTTGACGCGGATGGCAATCTCCTGCGGTGACACCGGCTCGGCGTTGCCCGTGGCGCTTGCG
>PEUI01000338.1:9090-9474 GCA_002785585.1 Lysobacterales bacterium CG02_land_8_20_14_3_00_62_12 | reverse complement strand
CGACCTCGGTCAAGGCCAGATGGATTTGTGCGGCGCCGAGCGATTCGTGTTCGGTGAGCGACCACAGTGCCGCCAGCACGCGCTGGGCGCGCTGCGCGGCGTGCGCGTCGCCCTGGATGCGGAAGATATTGCCACGGTTGCCAATTTCGACACCGAGGCGCAACTCGAGCTGGCGCAAATGCGCATCGAACGCGCCGCACAAATTGCCGAGACGTTCGGGGTCATCGGGTTGCAGCGTAAAGTCACGTCGATCAGGCTTGGTTTTCATCGGCGTGCAGGGTAGCGCGATTCCGGATTTTGCCAAGAGCGGCGGTGCTGCCAGGCGCTATTTTGGCGGCGCTGGAGCCGCCAGCTCGGTCAACGCGCGGTCGCCCAGCCGGTAGA
>PEUI01000338.1:1627-9047 GCA_002785585.1 Lysobacterales bacterium CG02_land_8_20_14_3_00_62_12 | reverse complement strand
ATCGATCGCCGGTTGGTTCCAGTTCAATACCGACCACTCCAGGCGGCGACCACCCTGGTCGATGGTGGCGCGCGCCAGCTCGGCGATCAGCGCCTTGCCGATGCCGAGACCGCGGTACGGCGGCCGCACGTACAGGTCTTCCAGATAGCGTCCCGGCCGCGCCAAAAAGGTGGAGAAAGTCGGGAACGACAACGCAAACCCGGCGCTGGCGGTGCCGACTTCGGCGAGGATGACCTGCGCTTTCGGGTTGCGGCCAAACAAAGCTTGTTCGATCAACGTTTCGGTGGCCACCACTTGGTCGAGCAGCTTTTCGTATTCGGCGAGTTCGCGGATCAATTGCAGGATCAGCGGCACATCGGCGGGTAGGGCGGGGCGCAGGGTGCAGGGCATCGGTGGTTCCGGTCGGAGGTTGCGGCAACGCGCACGATAGCGTGATCACGCTGGATCCGGGTGCTGGCGTCGCGCTTGCATTTAATTGATCCAGGTCTATAAGCCGGACCCGGCACTGCACTAAACTCTCGCTGTTAGCCATCGACTTCATGGCGCTTTCTGAAGGGAGAACTTCGCGTGCGTCCAACCGATATTGGAAATCCGGACTATTTTCACCAGGTGGTCGATTGTCAGTGGGCCTGCCCCGCGCATACGCCGGTGCCGGAGTACATCCGCTTGATTGCTGCCGGTCGCCATGACGACGCCTACATGGTCAATTGGGTGTCGAACGTGTTTCCCGGCATCCTCGGGCGGACTTGTGATCGCCCCTGCGAACCGGCCTGTCGGCGCGGTCGGGTCGAAGAAAACAATGGCGAAAAGCCCGAACCGGTAGCGATCTGTCGGCTCAAGCGGGTCTGCGCCGACCACAAGCAGGACGTGCGCGCGCGGATGCCAAAAATCGCCGCCCGCAATGGCTTTCGCATCGCCTGTGTGGGCGCCGGGCCATCGGCGCTGACGGTGGCCCGCGATCTGGCACCGCTCGGCTATCAGCTCACGATTTTTGATGCCGATCCGAAGGCCGGCGGTTTTATGCGCACCCAGGTGCCACGGTTTCGTCTGCCAGAAGCGGTGATCGACGAAGAAACCGGCTACGTGTTGGATCTGGGTGTGGAGTTTCGTTCGGCGACGCGGATCGATTCGTTGAAGGATCTTCTGGCGCAGGGCTATGACGCCGTCTTTATCGGCTCTGGTGCCCCGCGCGGGCGCAATCTGGACCTGCCCGGGCGCAGCGAAGCGGCCGCCAATATTCACCTCGGCATCGACTGGCTGGCCTCGGTGTCGTTTCAGCACATCGACAAAATTGGTCGCCGGGTGATCGTTCTCGGTGGCGGCAATACGGCGATGGATTGCTGCCGTACCGCCCGGCGTCTGGGCGGCGAAGACGTCAAGGTGATCGTGCGCTCGGGCTTTGCGGAAATGAAGGCCTCGCCCTGGGAAAAAGAAGACGCCCAGCACGAAGGCATCCCGATCCTCAACTATCTGGTGCCGAAGTCGTTCGAGCATGACCAGGGTCGGCTGACCGGTATGCATTTTGAAAAGGTGCGCGCCGAGCTCGATGCCAAAGGTCGGCGCACCCTGGTGCCGACCGGCGAGCCGTTGCTGTTGGTCGAATGCGACGATGTTTTGATCGCGGTCGGTCAGGAAAACGCCTTTCCGTTTATCGAGCGCGACATCGGCATTGAGTTCGATGAGTGGAATATGCCGGTCGTCGACAAGGTGACGCTGCAATCCACCTTGCCCAAAGTATTTTTCGGCGGTGACGCCGCGTTTGGGCCAAAAAACATCATCTGGGCGGTGGCGCACGGCCACGAGGCGGCGATTTCCATCGACCGCATGCTGGCGGCTCTGGATATCCATCAGCGGCCAGCGCCGACGGTCAACCTGCTGTCGCAAAAAATGGGCATCCACGAATGGGTCTACGACAACGAGGTGGCGCGCGATGAGCGTTATTCGGTGCCGTGGGCGGCCAAGGAATTGACGCTGAAGAGCGTCAAAGTGGAAGTCGAACTCGGATTCGATCTGGCGACCGCCATCAAGGAGGCTTCGCGTTGTTTGAACTGCGACGTGCAGACCGTGTTCAGTCGCGAGGTCTGCATTGAGTGCGATGCCTGCGTCGATATCTGTCCGATGGATTGCATCAGCTTCACGCTCAATGGCGACGAGGCCACCCTGCGCCAAACGCTCACCGCGCCGGCCTTGAACCTGTCCCAGTCCTTGTACGTATCCGATCTGGTGAAAACCGGCCGGGTGATGGTCAAGGATGAAGACGTTTGCCTGCATTGCGGGCTGTGCGCCGAACGCTGTCCAACCGGCGCCTGGGACATGCAGAAATTCTTGATCGAAATGACCCACGCCGGCACCGGCTGCGGTGGCGGCCATACCCAGAGGAAGGCAGCATGAGTGCCGTGATCGCTGTGCCACCCGCCATCAGTGCGGTCAATGATTTTGTCGTCAAGTTTGCCAACGTCAACGGTTCGGGTTCGGCATCGGCCAACGAGTTGTTTGCCAAAGCCATTCTGCGCATGGGCGTTCCGGTCAGTCCGCGCAATATTTTTCCGTCCAACATTCAGGGGCTGCCGACCTGGTACGAAATTCGGGTGACGGCGCAGGGCTACCTGGGTCGCCGTGGCGGTGTCGATCTGATGGTGGCGATGAATCCGCAAACCTGGAATCAAGACATCGCCGAAATCGCACCGGGCGGCTATTTGTTTTACGACAACTCCAAGCCGCTGCCGACCGGCAAGTTTCGCCAGGACATCCACGTCATCGGCATGCCGCTGACGGAGATTTCCAATGCCACCTACGCCGAGCCAAGGCAGCGGCAACTATTCAAGAACATCATCTACGTCGGCGCCCTGGCGGCCTTGCTCGGCATCGATACCAAGGTTTTTCAAAAACTGTTCGCCGAACAGTTCAAGGGCAAGGAAAAGCTGCTCGACGCCAATACCCAGGCGCTGCATCTGGGGCGCGACTACGCGCTGGCAAAGCTGCCCAGGATCGGCCTCAAAGTGATGCCGCTGGATGCGGTCGGCGAGCAGATTTTTGTCGATGGCAATGCCGCGGCGGCGCTTGGACTGGTTTACGGTGGCGCCACGGTTTGCGCCTGGTATCCGATCACCCCATCGAGTTCATTGGCAGAAGGTTTTCAGAGCTACTGCCAAAAATTGCGCGTCGATCCGGTCACCGGCAAGCATCGCTATGCGATCATCCAGGCCGAAGATGAAATCGCCTCGATCGGCATCATCGTCGGCGCTGGGTGGAACGGCGCGCGCGCCTTTACCGCTACCTCGGGCCCCGGCATATCGTTGATGACCGAGTTTCTTGGCCTGGCTTATTTCGCCGAGATTCCGATCACGCTGCTCAATGTTCAGCGCGGCGGGCCGTCGACCGGCATGCCGACGCGCACCCAACAGGCCGATCTGCTGTGCTGCGCTTACGCCTCGCATGGCGACACCAAGCATGTGCTGTTGTTTCCCGAAGATCCGCACGAGTGCTTCGAGTTCGCCGCCGCGGCGCTGGACCTGGCCGAACGCTTGCAGACCCCCGTGTTCGTGATGAGTGACCTGGATATCGGCATGAACCAGCGCCTGTGCCAGCCATTTAGCTGGGACGAAAACCGCCACTATGACCGCGGCAAGGTGTTGAATGCCGAGCAGCTCGAGGCCAGCCGTGACTTCGGCCGCTATCTCGACGTCGATGGCGATGGCATTGCCTATCGCACCTTGCCCGGCACCCATCCCAACAAGGGCAGCTTTTTCACCCGCGGCACCACGCGCAACGTCTATGCGCAGTATTCCGAGGCCGGCCCGGATTACATCGCCAACGTGCAGCGGCTGTTGAAAAAGTTCGACACCGCCAAGACCCTGGTGCCGCAGCCGGTGCTGCGCGCCGCCGCCCAGCCCACGCGCTACGGCGTGATCTACTTCGGTTCGACCAGTCCGGCGATGCACGAAGCCCTGGATGCGTTGCAAGCCGATCATCTGCACCTGGACGCGATGCGACTGCGGGCGTTTCCGTTTCCAGCATCGGTGGACGCGTTCATTGCGGCGCACGACCAGGTCTTTGTGGTCGAGCAGAATCGTGATGGGCAACTGCGCGGCATGCTGATCAACGAGCAACAAATCGATCCAGCGCGCTTGGTCGCGGTGTTGCATTACGACGGCACGCCGATCACGGCGCGCTTCATCATCGCCGCCATCGGCAAACACTTGCGAAAGGTTTAATCCCCGGAACGGCGTGTTCTGCGGCACGGCCATCGGCATGGCCAGCAGCGCGTCGGTGAATAGCACAAGCACCATCGCCTGCAAAATTGCATTGATCGCGCCAGCCGGCGCCAATTTAGGGAATCCCATGACCTACCTGGCCAAACCGAAACTGCATCACCCGTCGCTGACGCAAAACAAGGTCTGTCACAACCGGCGCGACTACGAAGGGCGCATCTCCAGTCTGTGCGCCGGTTGCGGCCACGACTCGATCTCGGCCGCCATTATCCAGGCCTGTTTTGAGATGGATGTCGAGCCCCACCGCGTCGCCAAACTCTCTGGTATCGGTTGCAGCTCGAAGACGCCGGATTATTTTCTCGGCAATTCGCACGGCTTCAACACCGTGCACGGCCGCATGCCCTCGGTGCTGACCGGTGCCAATCTGGCCAATCGGGGCTTGCTCTATCTTGGCGTCTCCGGCGACGGCGATTCCGCTTCGATCGGCATCGGCCAGTTCGCCCATGTCATGCGCCGCGGCGTCAACATGACCTACATCGTCGAGAACAACGGCGTTTACGGGCTGACCAAGGGTCAGTTTTCGGCCACCGCCGATCAGGGTTCAAAATCCAAGAAGGGCGCCATCAACACCGATACGCCGATCGACATGATCAGCCTGGCGCTGCAAATGGGCGCCAGTTTTGTGGCCAGGAGTTTCTCCGGCGACAAGCAGCAACTGGTGCCGCTAATCAAGGCCGCCATCGCCCACCAGGGCGCGGCGTTCATCGACGTCATCAGCCCCTGCGTCACCTTCAACAATCACCCCGGCAGCACCAAGAGTTACGACTACGTGCGCGAACACAACGAAGCGGTCAATCGCGTTGACTTTATCCCGCCGCGCGCCGAAATCGTGGTGGACTACGCCGAGGGCGAAGTCGTCGAAGTCGAGCAACACGATGGCAGCGTGCTGCTGCTGCGCAAAGCCCACGGCGCGCATGACGTTCACGACCGCATCGCGGCGATGAACTACGTGGCGACCCATCAAGCCAAAGGCGAGGTGCTGACCGGTCTGCTGTATGTCGATGACGAGGCGGTGGACCTGCACCATCACCTGAATACCATCGACGCACCTTTGTTTTCACTCGGCGTCGCCGAGCTCTGCCCCGGCCCGGCGGTATTGGCAAAGATCAACGCCGGTTTGCGCTGACGCATCGCTCCGACCAGGGCAGTGATGCCTTGGCTTTTTTGTGGGAGTGCCGCTTTTTGTGGGAGTGCCGCTTTTTGTGGGAGTGCCGCTTTTTGTGGGAGCGCCGCTTGCGTCGCGACACTGAGCGAAGGTGAAATTCGCGACGGCCAGCGACACTCGGATTTTGGTGCGGTAACGAATCCGCTCCGATGCTGCGGTCGCCAATCGCCTTGGGCACTGCGCTTAAACGCCCTGCAAAGTCACTCGCTGGCGACCAGTGCTGCGGGCAAAACCGGGTTGCGCCGGAACTCGAAGATCAAATGGGTCTCGATGTGCGCCACTTCCGGGCGTTCGGTAAACGCGCTCAGGGCGAAGTCGCGCAATTGATTGGAATCGCGCACACCGACATGCACGAAAAAATCGTCGGCACCGGCCAAGTGATAAAAGCTCAAGACTTCCGGCAGGGTCAGCAAATGATCGTGGAAGGCCTCGACCAGCGCGCGCGAGTGCTGCGCCAGACGCACCGCAACCATCGCCTGCAAGCCGATGCCGATCGCCGCCGGTGACAACTCGGCGTGAAAGCCGAGAATCGCGCCGCTGCTGCGCAACCGGCGGATCCGCTCGAGTGCTGTGGACGGTGCGACGCCGACGGCTTCGGCGAGATCCTTGTTCGGCGTCCGTGCATTCTTTCGCAGGAGCCGGATCAGAGCGATGTCAATTCGGTCCAAGTGCATACGGCGCCCTCATTACAGAATTATATTCGAATGGTATGCGGCAGGCCGCACACAGTTCTAGCATAGGCCACTTTCGCAACGGGAGCACGCCATGCAACGCTTCGAAACCCATACCGTTCACGCCGGTCGCGAAGACTTTGTCCGGTTGCGGGTGCATGCGCCGCCGATCGACCTATCGACCACTTATCCGGTCACCGATCTGGAGGTTGGCACCGCCAGCTTTGATGCCTTGGTGGCCGGTGATGCGCACGCCAGCAATCCGATTTATGCGCGCCTGTACAACCCGACGGTGGCGCGCACCGAGAACGCCATCGCCACGCTCGAAGGCACCGAAGCCTGCGTTGCCTATGGTTCTGGCATGGCGGCATTGACCGCCGTACTGCTGGTGGCCCGTGCGCGCGGCAACCATGTGTTGGCGGTGCGGCCGTTGTATGGCACCGCCGATCACCTGCTCGATTCCGGTTTGCTCGGCCTTTGTACCGAGTTTGTGCGGGCCGATGAGATCGCCGCGCGCATTCGCCCGGAGACCGCCTTGATCGTGATCGAGACACCGGCCAATCCGACCCTAGATCTGGTGGATATTCGCGCCGTGGTGGCCGCAGCCGGCGCCGTACCGGTGCTGGTGGATTCCACTTTTGCCACGCCGGTGCTGCAAAACCCAATCACCTTGGGTGCGCGCTACGTGTTGCACAGTGCGACCAAGTTCCTCGGCGGCCACGGCGATGTGATCGCCGGTGTGGTCGCCTGCGCCGAAGTGGACGCCAAGGCGCTGCGCACCATGCGTGCCACGACTGGCGCTTTGCTGCATCCGCTGGCGGCGTTCCTGTTGCATCGCGGCCTGCCAACACTGGCACTGCGGGTGGAGCGGGCGCAAAGCAATGCCGTCATTCTGGCGGCTCGGCTCGCCAACCATGCCGCCGTGGCCTGCGCGCACTATCCGGGCCTGGGCAATGTGCGCAATGCCCACTTGCTCGGCAGCCAGATGCGTGGCCCCGGCACCCTGATCAGTATCGATCTGCGCGGTGGTCACGACGCCGCCAGCGCGGTGATGCGCGCGGTGCGGCTGATTACCCCGGCGGTCAGTCTGGGCTCGGTGGATTCGCTGATTCAGCATCCGGCCGGACTCACTCATCGTGTGGTCAGCGCCGAAAACCAAGCCGCCTGCGGCATCACTCCGGGCCTGCTGCGCCTGTCGGTGGGTATCGAACACGTCGAAGACCTGTGGTCCGATCTCGATCAGGCCCTGGCCGCCGTGCCCGTCACCCAGCTGGCTGCCGCTGCCTAAAGTTGTCGAAGGTTGTGGCAGCGGT
>PEUI01000338.1:0-1533 GCA_002785585.1 Lysobacterales bacterium CG02_land_8_20_14_3_00_62_12 | reverse complement strand
TGTAGTAGCGACGGTTTCCCACAACCGCCGAAACCATTACTCGAAACCATCCTTGAACAAGGTAAAGCCATTGTTGGTCGGACCGGTGCCGGCGTTGAGGTAGAGCACAAAACCATCGTGGTCCGAGCTGCGCAGGGCATTGCCGACCACGGCAACTTGGTCATTTCTCGAATCGGCATTGCCGCGGCCATAGGCCATTTTCTCGAAGCGTTGGCTGGCGGTGGTGGACAACAGCCCATGGTCGAGCTCCTGCGGCACGCCTCGGAAATAGAACGAATAGCGCTCGTCGGGTGGCAGCGAGAACACCGCTTCTGCCAGCGCTGGTGATACCACCTGGCCGTTGAACGGGTTATCGCAACGCTCGCCCGGTGGGATGAAGTCAATGCCGTACTCGCTCTGACTCGGCACGGTGTCGCCACGGAGGATGCCCAGGGTATCGGCATAGCCGTCGGCGAACTGGAAGGCATTGAAATCACCGATCAGGATCAGCGGACGAGTCGGGTTGACCGACTGATAAGCCTGCGCCGCACAGGCCACATCCACCGCCTGGCGCAGACGCTTCTGGCGCACGCGATGGGCATTGGTCTGGGTGGTGGTGTTGGTCAGTGTGTCGATGCCGCTGAGTGAGCGCAGATGATTGACGATCACGGTGAAATCGAGCGGTGTCGGCGTGAACAACGTGGTGGCTTCGAGCAGCAACGAGGGGCGGTCATGCAACTGAGTTTGGGTCAAGCCATTGAACACCCAGGGATGGTCGGCCTGAATGTGTTGGGTAACGCCAATGTTCACCCGCGCCGCCTGCACCAGAAAACCCACATTGATCCAACCGATGTCGTTGGTGAGGGGTGCCAGTACCGGGGTGTAGCTCGGGCCGCCATCGGCCAAAATCTTGTCGGCTAGCAACTGCAACGTCGAAACATTGGCTTCGCCGTTGGCACAAACGGTGCCGCCAACGCTGGCCTGCTCGACTTCCTGCGCGCCGATGACGTCGGGGGATTTCAACACCTCGCGGATGTATCGCGAGAGCTTGTCGAGTTTGATCGTCACCTGGGCCAGATTGACCACCTCATCGGTGTTCGGCCGGGTTGGGTCGTCGCAGCGATCATAGAACCGCAACATGTTGAGCGAAGCCACCGTCAACTGCGCGGGACCGGCGGTGGGTACCGTGCCTGGAATCGGCGGCGCCGGCGCAAACACGTTGATCGTGTCGGGAAACAGTTCATAACCGCCAAACTCGAAACCGAGCACGCCGCTGGCGCTGAAATGGCTACCCGGCACGAGCTGTGGATTGAGCAGCAGCGGCACGCCTGCGGCATCGACCAGACGGTCTTGATCGACCTCGAACACCTCTGGATTGTTGTCCCAGACCACAGCGGCCAGTGCGGGCGCTGGCGGCGTCAGGGTGATGGCGGCCAGGTTTTCTGCCGAGGCCGCCAGCGTCATGCCGGCTTCCCGGAAGGCGCGACGGCCACTACTGGTGATGTTGATCTCGGCAAACAGATCACCCGAAAAACTCTGCATCGGCGCGTTGGT
>PEUI01000039.1:6662-10777 GCA_002785585.1 Lysobacterales bacterium CG02_land_8_20_14_3_00_62_12 | reverse complement strand
AACTGGCTTTCGATGAGCGCGGTATGGATGAGCTCTGCCAACGCCCGGTTGGATTCGATCGCCTCGCTGCCACCGCGCAAGATGCTGGCGTTGCCACTTTTAAGGCAGAGCGCGGCGGCGTCGACGGTGACGTTCGGTCGCGCTTCGTAAATCATCGCGATCACGCCAAGCGGCACCCGCAAGCGGCCGATCTGCAGGCCGTCGTCGCGCTGACTCGGCCACGGCACCGGGCCCAGCGGGTCTGGCAGTCGCGCCACTTCGCGGACACTGGCGGCGAGCGCGACCAAGCGCTCGGGGGTGAGTCGCAAGCGGTCCTGCAAGGCGGTCGATTGCCCGGCCGCGGCGCTGCGGGCGAGATCAAGCGCGTTGGCGGCGAGCACGCGATCGGCGTGGTGGTCGAGTTGCTCGGCAATCGCCAACAACGCCGCGTCGCGCGCCGCACCAGAGCACTGGAGCAGTGCGCGTGACGCCTGTCGGGCGGCGTGGGCGATGGCAGCGATTTCTGGATTCATAGCAATACCAGGTCATCTCGATGGACCACGACCGCGCTGCCGACATAGCCGAGCAGCGCGGCAATTTGCTGACTGGTGTGACCGCGAATTCGCAGCAGTTCCGAGGCATCGTACTGGCTGATGCCGCGGGCAACATGGCGTTCGCCGCCGCTGTCGATGGCCACCATATCGACCGCATCGCCTGCGCGAAAATGGCCACGCACGTCGATCACCCCAGGCGGCAGCAGCGAGGCGCCGCGTTCGCGTAACGCCCGCGCCGCGCCGGCATCAACAATCACCGTGCCCTGAGCGGGCAAAGCGTGCTTGAGCCAATGCGCTTTCGCGCTCACCGCCGTCGCCATCGCGCAGAACAAGGTGCCCGGGTTTTGTCCCCGCGCCAGGCTGGCCAACACTTCGGCCTTGCGACCATTGGCGATCACCGTGGCAATACCCCGACGCGCCGCCTTTTCGGCGGCCTCGATCTTGGTGCGCATGCCACCGGTGCCCTGGCTGGAACCAACGCCACCGGCCAGCGCGTGGATACTGGCATCGATGTTGACCACGCGCTCGATCAACTGCGCCGTGGCCAGGTGGCGCGGATCGGCATCGAACAGACCATCGACATCCGACAGAATCAGCAACAAGTCGGCTTCCACCAGTACCGCCACATGCGCCGCCAGGTTGTCGTTATCGCCGAGCTTGAGTTCATCGATGGCAACCGAGTCATTCTCGTTGACCACCGGCAAGGCGCCGAGGGCGAGCAGCTCACGCAGCGTGTTCTTGGCGTTGACAAACCGACGGCGATGGCCGATGTCGGCGTGGGTCAGCAGTACCTGCGCGCACGGGCAATCCAATAACTTGGACCAGGCCTCCATCATCCGTACCTGACCGACCGCCGCCAACGCCTGGCGGGCAACGACATCGCCGCGCTGTCCCGGCGCGATGCCGAGCGCTGCCCGCCCCGCCGCCACCGCGCCGGATGACACCAGCACCAGTTCGCGGCCATCGGCACGGGCATCGGCGATGAAGCGCGCAATGCCGAGCAGATAACGCGTCGACAAAGCACCGCCATCCGGAGCAATCAGATTGCTACCGACTTTGATGACCGCACGTTTCCAGGGGGGTAAGGGCATGACCACAGCCGCTAGTGTAATGCTTGGTACTTGACGGCCCTGATCGGTGCCGTCGCCAAGGGTGTCGATGGTTCGATGACGGCTTCGCGGCAGGCCGGGATGCCGTGATGATAGGCACCGGCCAGACGCAGAACACTGGCCGACTTTGGCTCTGGCTTCTGCGCGCCGAGCGCGCGCTCTGCCCCGGGGATCCTTGAGCGTGCGGCGGTTTCCGCAGGCAAACTGTCCATCAGCGTAAATAGGGAGATAAAACAGCGCTGCGCCAGTCGGCCCGGCCTTGAGCACCCCAGATCCCTGGATCAGCGCCCGCCGCCGGCACGGCGCCGGGTGGATTCCAGATAACGAAAATACTCGGCATCGGCGCCGAGCATCAGGGTGGTGTTCGGACCCATCGCCTGATAGCTCTCCAGCGTGCGGAAGAACGCGTAAAACTCCGGATCGGCGCCGTAGGCTTCACCAAAAATACGGGTGGCTTCGGCGTCGGCTTTGCCGCGAATTTCAGCGGCCTTGCGCTCGGCTTCGGAGCGCAGACCACGCAACTCGCGCTCCATTTCGCCGAGGATTTCTTCGCTACGGCCCTGGCCTTCGGCGCGGAACCGCTCGGCAATGCTCTGGCGTTCGGAGATCATGCGGCTTTCGACCTGACGGCGCACCGAGTCGATGTAGTTGATGCGTTTGATGCGCACATCGACCAATTGGATGCCGAGATCCGGCATCTGCGTCAGCGCCGCGGCGAGCATGTCTTTCTCCAGGCGTTCGCGACCTTTTTTCGGCCGGTCGAGGCCGACATCGGCGCGGGTCAACAGTTCGTCGTCGACATTTTTG
The DNA here is from genome assembly GCA_002785585.1 of Lysobacterales bacterium CG02_land_8_20_14_3_00_62_12. Classification (GTDB taxonomy): domain Bacteria; phylum Pseudomonadota; class Gammaproteobacteria; order Xanthomonadales; family Ahniellaceae; genus 0-14-3-00-62-12. Next base: position 8,328 of record PEUI01000039.1, on the reverse strand, counting down.
ACATCGACCTTCCAGTCGCGCGAGCGCACGATTTCTTCGAGGTTGGTACCGGAAATAATGTCGCGCACGACCGAATCGAGAATGTCATCGAGACGGGTGCGGGCACCGGCTTCATCGCGGACCGAGTTCAGGAACTTCAGCGGATCGGTGATGCGCCAACGCGCGGTGGTATCGACCAGCACAAACTCACGTCCCAGGGTCGGCACCTGACTGACATCGCCGTCCCACGGCAGCAGCCGTTTGTCGAAGCGGCGCACTTCCTGGATGAACGGCTTTTTCCAGTGCAGGCCGGGGTCCGTAATCACCTGGCCACGGGGTTCGCCGAATTGGAGAATGATGCCTTGCTCGGTCTGGTCAATGACGAAAAGCGATTGCCGCAGCAGCACAACGACGACCACCAGAAGAATGATAGCGAGGGTCTTGTTCATGATTATTTGGCCGCTTCGGTAACGGTGACGGGTTTGCCATCGCGCAGATTCAGCAACGGGATCGGTCCGGTTTTGCCATCCTGCACCACGTATACCGCGCCGACTTTTGGCAATGCCTGGTTCAGCGCTTCCAGATACAGACGCGTGCGGGTGACTTCTGGAGCGGCGCGATATTCGCTCAAAATTGAGCTGAAACGCGCGGTCTCGCCTTTGGCGGCGTTGACCCGCTCGATGCCATAGCCCTCGGATTCGGCGATCGTACGGTTGGCTTCACCGCGCGCCTTGGGGATTACCTGATTGGCCTGCTTGGTGGCTTCATTGATCATCCGTTCGCGCTCCTGGCGCGATTCGTTGACCTCATTGAACGCCGGTTGCACGGCTTTCGGCGGCACCACATCCTGCAACTGCACGGTGACCACATGCAGGCCATTGTCGTATTGGGTCATCGCTTGCTGGATCTCTTCGCGGGCCAGGTCCGCAATTTCCACGCGTGCGGTGGTCAGCACATCACTGCCGAGCCGATTGCCGACGGCTCGCCGCATCACCGATTCGGACAGGTCGCGGAGCGAGCCCTCCGGATTGCGCTGGTTGTACAGATATTTGATCGGATCGGCGATGCGATATTGCACCACCCACTCGACATCGATGATGTTCAGGTCGCCGGACAACATCAGCGATTCATCGGCGCGGTCTTCCGCGGAATACTCGCTGCGTTGGCCATCGGCGCTGATCGTGCGGAAACCGAACTCCTGTTTCAACACGCGTTCGGTCTTGACCAGTTCGACCCGGTCGATGCCCAGTGGCAGTTTGAAGTGCAGACCGGGATCGCTGATGCCGATGACCTTGCCAAAGCGCTTGATGACCGCGCGTTCTTCCGGCTGCACGGTATAAAAACTGGAGAGCACGCTCCAGGCGATCAGCAAGGCGATGACGCCGCCGACGATCACGCCGGTGGGCAGTCCCGGCCCGGCAGCACCGTGACCGCCTTTGCCGCCGCCGCCATCACCGGCGCCGCGCACGGCGCGCAGCAGGGCGCCGAGTTGTTCATTTGCTGTGTTCATGGTGGGTCCCCATCGTGGCGAGTGAGCACTTTACACCAAGCCCCGGTCGGCGAACCGGCTGCGCCCGAGTGGAATCGTTGGGGTCTCGGGCGAGCGGCGGCTGGTTGCCCAAGCGTCCACGTCCACGTCCGCGCCCGCGTCTCAGCCCAGCGGCCTGCTGGCCGCTTTCTTGACCGC
>PEUI01000039.1:0-6648 GCA_002785585.1 Lysobacterales bacterium CG02_land_8_20_14_3_00_62_12 | reverse complement strand
CCGCTTTCTTCACCGCCGCTTTTTTTGGTGTCGATTTTTTTGCGGGTGCTTTCTTGGCGGCGGACGGCTTGGCTGCCGGCTTCACCGCTGCTGCCGCTTTGCTCACCGCTGCCTGGCGCGGCGCCGCTTTCTTGGCGGCGGATTTTTTGGCCCCGGCTTTTTTGCTGCCCCAGCCTTTACGCACCGGTTTGCCGACAGCGAGCAGGGCGACACATTCTTCACGGTCCAGCGTTTCTGGTTCGCGGTCTTTGGGGATCCGGCCATTCTTTTCACCGTCGGTGATGTAGGGACCGAACTTGCCGCGCAAAATCTGGATTTTGCCTTCATCAAAACTGGCGATCACGCGGTTGGCAATGGCTTCCTGTTTCTCGCGCAGCAGTTCCAGCGCGCGCGGCAGTTCGATCGTGTAGGCATCGTCCGGGATTTTGATCGAGGCATAGGTGGTGCCGTGCTTGATAAAGGGTCCGAAGCGGCCGATGCCGGCGGTCACCGCCACGCCATCGTCGGCGTCACCGAGCTGGCGCGGCATTTTGAACAGGATCAGCGCCTCGTCCAGAGCGATCGTATGCAGGCTTTGGCCGGGCAACAGGCTGGCGAACTTGGGTTTGTCTTCGTCGTCTTTGCTGCCGATCTGGGCAAACGCGCCATAGCGCCCCAGGCGCACGCTCACCGGCTTGCCGCTGACCGGATCGTTGCCGAGCACGCGCTGCGATTTGGCTTCGTCGAGACTGACTGACTCCATCTTGTCGCTGACCAAGGCCTTGAACGGCGTCCAGAACCGCTGCAACAACGGCACCCATTCCTGTTCGCCGCGAGCAACGCCATCGAGCTCGTCTTCCAGCTTGGCGGTGAAGTCGTAATCGACGTATTGGCTGAAATGCGTGGACAGAAACTTGGCGACGACGCGGCCGACATCGGTCGGCCGAAACCGGCGGCTGTCGAGCAGCACGTATTCCCGTGACAGCAGGGTCTGGATGATGCTGGCGTAGGTCGATGGTCGACCGATGCCGTATTCCTCCAAGGTCTTGACCAAGCTGGCCTCGGAAAACCGCGGCGGCGGTTCGGTGAAATGCTGATCGGCGTTGATTTGCGTGAGCGGCACCCAATCGCCTTTTTTCATGCTCGGCAGCCGCCGGCCTTCGTCGTCATCGTCTTCGCTTTTCTGGTCGCGGCCTTCTTCATAAACGGCCAGAAATCCGGGCTCGACCACAGTGGTTCCGGTGACGCGAAAGCGATGACGTTCACTAGCTTCCAGGTCCACCGCCACGGTGTTGAGCAGCGCAGGCGCCATCTGGCTGGCGATGGCGCGTTTCCAGATCAATTCGTACAAACGCAGTTGATCGGGATTCAAATAGGCCGCCACCGATTCGGGCGTATGCCCGGCCACGGTTGGCCGGATCGCTTCGTGGGCTTCCTGGGCGTTTTTGGATTTGTTCTTGTACACATTCGGCACCGGCGGCAGCGCCGCTTTGCCATAGCGCTGATGGATCAAATCGCGCAGCTCCACGATGGCCTCCTCGGCAAGGCTGACCGAGTCGGTACGCATGTAGGTAATCAAACCAACCGAACCCTCGCTACCAAGGGCGACGCCTTCGTACAAACCCTGCGCCAGGCGCATGGTGCGACTGGTACCGAAACCGAGTTTGCGCGCCGCCTCTTGCTGCAGGGTGGACGTGGTGAACGGCGGCGACGGGCGGCGCTGGCGCTGTTTGCTGGTGACTTCACTGACCTGCAGACGGCCGTTGGCGGCAGCGACCAGGGTGCTGCGAACGCGTTCGGCGGTGGCGCCATCGGTAAACGAAAATTGTTCGACCTTGACCCCCTCAAAGGGCGTCAGCCGGGCGCCAAATGGCGCCTGCGGGTGCTGGCAAAGCGCCTCCAGCGACCAGTATTCCTGTTTGATGAAGGCTTCGATCTCTTCTTCGCGCTCGGTGATCATGCGCAACGCCGGTGATTGCACCCGGCCCGCCGAGAGCCCGGTCTGTACCTTGCGCCAGAGCACCGGCGACAGCTTGAAACCGACCAGGTAGTCGAGCGCACGGCGTGCCTGTTGCGCGTTGACCAGGTCGGTAGCAATCTGCCGCGGATGTTGCATCGCCTCGGTCACCGCCTTCGGGGTGATCTCGCCAAACACCACGCGGTGCAGACTGCGGCCTTTGAGCAATCCGCGTTCGCGAAGGATTTCGGCGATGTGCCAGCTGATCGCTTCCCCTTCGCGATCCAGGTCGGTGGCCAGATACAGCGCCTCGGCGGCTTTGGCGGCCTTGCAAATGGCCTCGACATGGCGTTCGTTCTTTTCGATCAACTCGTAGCGCATGGCGAAATCGTGTTCGGTATCAACGGCACCTTCGCGCGGCACCAGATCGCGAACGTGACCGTACGAAGCCAGTACCTGAAAATCCTTGCCCAGATACTTGTTGATGGTTTTGGCTTTGGCCGGCGACTCGACGATGAGCAGATTCTTGGACATATGATTTCCCGGTGCAGAGTGGATCGACCCCGCACTTAGTCAAACGGATAATTTTGTGGTGACTTTTCAACCCAAGTCGCCGTCGCCGACATCCACATGGCACAGGCGCTGGCGGCGGTCCGGCTTTTAGTTGAGTACGGCAGGGCTTGAGCTGTCAAGTGAACTTGCGCGTTGAGCGGCAAGATCGGGTGGCGTTTTCGGTGAGGTGGCAAGACGGCAAAACGCGCCGCAACGCCTAGTTCGGACGCAAATGCTCGCCCAGCAGCTGGCTTTCCATCCAGACGAAAGCGGCCTCGCGGCCAGGGTCGTTGAACAGTACCAGCAACACCACCCACTTCAGATCGGCGAGATCGATCAGCGATTGTTCCAGCGCAAACGCGCGCTCCAATACGCGCTCGCGGCTTGCCGCGTCGAGCACGCCGTGGCTTTCCAGGCGCATCAGAAAACCGATGCACTCGACCTCCAGGCGCTCGCGTTCCTGCACCGCGTAGCAGCGCACCGGACCGCTGGTCGGCGGTCGTGCCAGCGGATCGGGCTCGCGCTGCAAGACCTGTAGCCAATCGAACGCCTTGCCGATCTGGATCGGATCGAAGCCCTCGTCGATCAGCTCGGCTTGCAAAGACTCGCGATCATGGACGGTGTCGGGGGCACCTTGAAAATAATTTTCGAAGAGGTAGACCAGTACGTCGAGGACGGTCTCTTTCATTGCTGGTTCCGGGTGACTTTCAAGGTGCCACGTTCGCGCCAAAGCCAATGCGTTGGTAGCAATTGCCCGGGAGCAATGCGACCACGCCATCAAGTTCCAGCGTCGTCAGCATGGAAGAGATCTGCGCCGCGGTCAACCCGGAGCGCGCCAGCAGGGTATCGAAATCGACCGGATCAAAGCCGAGCGCGGCCAGCAATCCGCGGTGTTCCGGGTTGGCGAGCGCTGCCGACATGCCGCCACTGGTGGTGGCGGTGGCCGCGTCATCGCGGTGCAGGCGGGCACGCAACTCGGCGCCCAACTCCGCCGCCAATGGTCCAAGTTCTTCCAGCACATCCTGCGCGGATTCCACCAGCTTGGCACCTTGTCCAAGCAAGCGGTGGCAGCCGCGGGCCAATGGATTGTGGATCGATCCGGGAATGGCGAACACTTCGCGACCTTGTTCCGCTGCCAGTCGCGCGGTGATCAGTGAGCCCGATTGCAGACCCGCTTCCACCACCAGGGTGCCGAGGCTGAGTCCAGAGATAATGCGATTGCGGCGCGGAAAGTTCTCCGGCTGGCCAGGCGTGCCCAGGGCAAACTCGGAGACCAGCGCACCGTTGGCAATCAAACGCTCGGCCAACCGCGCGTGGCAACGTGGATAGATTCGATCGACCCCGGTACCGAGCACCGCCACGCTGCTGCCGCCGCAGTCCAATGCGGCGCGATGCGCGGCGCCATCGATGCCTTCGGCGAGGCCGCTGGTGATGGTCAATCCGGCCTGCACCAGCGCGCTGGCGAAAGCGCGCGCATTGGCAAGCCCGCCAGCGGAGGCGTTGCGACTACCGACGATGGCGATCTGCGGCTGCCACAAACAGTTCGGATCGCCGTGTACAAACAGGGCCGCGGGCGCCGCCGCAATCGCCGAGAGCAGCGGCGGATAATCCTCGGATTGCAGCGTCAGCAGGTGATGATCGGCGCCCTCCAGCCAGCGCAGATCGCGATCAATCAAGGCGAGATCGGGCGCCCGCAACCAGGACTCGGCCGCCGCTGGCAGTTCGCACTCGCGCCAGCCGCTGCCGCCAGCCGCCCAGGCCGCCGACAAACTGCCAAAACGCGCCAGCACCCGCCGCAATCGGGCGGGGCCAACGCCCGGGGCACGCAGCCAGATCAGCCAAGCTCGGAGTTCGCTCAAAGTCGTGCATCGCGTTGCCAGAGAACGCCAAGTATCGACACCAGTGCCGCCACCCGCCAGCGGCAAAATCCGAAAATCGCCTGGGATATTTCCCAGTACGCCAAGCCATCAGGCTCACCACTGACCGCGCGCCAGGCGCTGGATGTCGGCCCGTGCCGAAGCGGCTGGTCGTCGCGCGAACCCATGATTCCTTGGCGCGCTCGCTAATTCGCCAGCACGGCCGCGTCGCCAGCACCCGACCCGGCCCGCTGCCTACCACTCCCGGCTGCGGTTAGACTCAACGCCCGATGCGACGCGGTCATCCGACCACCGCAAACCGGGAGCAGAACACGGATGAGCACCTACGATCTGGCGTCGGGCGCGGCGCTGCTGAGATTGCAGCCCGATAACGCTGGCGCCAGCGGCTGGTGGTCGTGCAGGGGTCGCTCAAGGGTTCGGAGCAAAGCATGAAAATTGAATATATTCGGCTAAAAAACTTTCGGGCGTTTCAGGATGTGACGCTCAAAGACATACCCGCTTTTTGTGTGCTGGTAGGTGCCAACGGCACCGGCAAGAGCACCTTGTTTTCGGTGTTTGGGTTTTTGCGTGATGCCATGTCGACCAACGTCAGCGCGGCGTTGGCCCGACTGGGCGGTAGTCGCGGCTTTCAAGAGGTGCGCTCGCGCGGCAGCCAAGGGCCGATAGAAATTGAGTTGAAGATCCGCGCTGACATCGGCCGCAGTCGAAGCAGCCTGATTACCTACGAAATTGCGATAGACGAGCAAGATGGCCGCGCCTACGTCGATCACGAAGTGCTGAAGTATCGACGCGGTAGCAGCGGCCAACCTTGGCACTTTATTGACTTCAGACGCGGCAGTGGCTCGGCGGTAACCAATGAAATGGAATCCGTGAGCGATGCGACGCAATTGCACCGAGAAGATCAAGTATTGCGAAGCCCAGACATTCTTGCCATCAAGGGATTGGCGCAGTTCGAACGATTTCCGGCAGCGGTGGCACTGGGCAAGTTGATCGAGAACTGGCATCTGTCGGACTTCCACATCAGTCGCGCCCGGCCGGAACAGGAAGCAGGCTATGCCGAACATCTCAGTCGCGAGGGCGAAAACCTCGCACTCGTCGTTGAGTATCTGCACAATCGCCACCCGAAAATCTTTCGCGACCTGCTGGGGCGGCTGCGATCTCGCATTCCGGGGATCACTCAAGTCGAATCGAAGACCACCGAAGAAGGGCGTGTTCTACTGAAGTTCCAGGACGGCGCCTTCGAAGACCCATTCCTTGCACGCTTCGTCTCGGATGGCACCATCAAGATGCTCGCCTATTTGGTCTTGCTCTACGATCCAGCGCCACATCCGCTGCTGTGCGTCGAGGAACCGGAAAACCAGCTCTACCCATCGCTGCTGTGGAATCTGGCCGAAGAATTCAGGAGCTACGCGGTGCGTGGCGGACAAGTGTTCGTCTCCACGCATTCGCCAGACTTCCTCAATGCCATTGAGATTGACGAAGTGTTCTGGTTGAGCAAACAAAAGGGCTACACCCAGATCAAACGTGGACGGGACGACCAACAGATCGCCGCACTGGTCGCCGAAGGGGACCAGTTGGGTTACCTGTGGAGCCAAGGACTGTTCGAACAGGTTCACCCAAAGTGAACGAAGTGGTATTTCTGCTGGAGGAACCATCGGCCCAGGATTTGCTGGAGGGCTTGCTGCCCAGGCTGATTCCTGACCACTGGTCGGTGCGCTACATTCCCTTTCAAGGCAAACAAGATCTGGAAAAGCGGCTGGTCCGGTTCCTTCACGCTTGGCGCAATCGGAACGCGCGTTTTGTAGTGATGCGGGACCAGGACTCGGGCGACTGTCGAACGATCAAGTCCAATCTTCTTGCGTTGTGCGATCAAGCACGACGGCCGGACGCTCTGATCCGTGTTGCTTGCCGCGAATTGGAGTCGTGGATTCTCGGCGACCTGGATGCATTCGGCAGGGAGTTCGCGTGTACCCAAGCAACCCGTCGGAGCAGCCGGGCAAAGTTCCGCAATCCAGACGCCATCGGCAGCCCGGTGCAGGAACTTCGTCGTTTTGTACCGACCTACCAGAAGCGCGAAGGCGCCAAACGCATGGGGCCGCTGCTCTGTCCAGATCGAAACCTGTCCAACAGCTTTCGAGTGTTTTGCCAGGGATTGACACGGTTGGTTGCCGAGGACCGCTAGCCGCGAGCAGTGCGCAATCGCTGGGCAGCGCGAACGCTGACCTGGTGGTGGCTATGGGTGGACTCGAACCACCGACCTCGGCATTATGAGTGCCACGCTCT
>PEUI01000343.1 GCA_002785585.1 Lysobacterales bacterium CG02_land_8_20_14_3_00_62_12 | reverse complement strand
GCCATTTACCTTCAAGGTGATGGTGGTCCGCACGCTGTGGCCGGGCGCGACCGCCGAGGAAGTGGCGCGTCAGGTCACCGATCGAATCGAAGAAAAAGTGCAGGAGCTGCCGAACTTCGAGTTCATTCGCAGCTACTCGCGGCCGGGCGAATCCAACGTCTTTCTGGTCGCCAAGGACGCCATGCCATCGAAGGAGTTGCCGGAAAGTTTTTATCAGGTGCGCAAAAAAATCGGCGACATTCGGCATACCTTTCCGGTCGGCATCCAGGGGCCGTTTGTCAACGATGAGTTCGGCGATACCTTCGGCAATATCTATGCGCTGATTGGCGATGGCTTCGACTACGCCCTGCTCAAAGACTACGCCGAGCGCGTGCAGTTGCAGTTGCTCAGGGTGCCCGATGTCGCCAAGGTGGAACTGATCGGCCTGCAGAACGAACGCATTTACGTGGAGATCGCCAACGCCAAACTGGCGACGTTTGGTATCCCGTTCCAATCGGTGGTGGACCAACTCGAAGCGCAGAACGCGGTCACCCCAGCCGGGAGTTTCGAGACCAGCAGCGACCGCATCTACGTGCGCACCAGCGGCGCGTTCCAGAGTGTCGATGCCATTCGCAATATCAATATCCGCGCCGGCGGCCGCTTGTTCCGGCTCGGCGATGTGGCCACCATTCGTCGTGATTTTGTCGATCCACCGCAGGCGCGCATGCGTTTCCAGGGTCAGGAAGCGCTGGGCATTGCCGTCGCCATGAAAGCCGGTGGCGACATCGTGCGGCTTGGTCAGGCGCTGGATCGGGCGTCGGCCACGATCAGTAGCTCCCTGCCGGTGGGCATGGAACTCTCGCGTGTTGCCGATCAGCCACAGGCGGTGCGTCGCTCGATCAGCGAGTTTGTCCGGACCTTGGCCGAGGCGGTGATGATCGTGTTGGTGGTGAGCTTTTTCTCGCTCGGTTTTCGCACCGGCCTGGTGGTGGCCTTGTCGATTCCGTTGGTGTTGGCGATGACCTTCGCCAGCATGCACTTGTTTGGTATTGGCCTGCACAAGATTTCGCTTGGTGCGCTGGTGTTGGCGCTGGGTTTGTTGGTCGACGACGCCATCATCGCCGTCGAGATGATGGCGGTGAAGCTCGAACAGGGTTACGACCGCGTCCGTGCGGCCGCGTTTGCCTACACCAGCACGGCGTTTCCGATGTTGACCGGCACCTTGATTACCGCGGCCGGCTTCCTGCCGATTGCCACTGCGCAATCGGGTACCGGCGAATATACCCGCTCGATTTTTCAGGTGGTCACCCTGGCGTTGCTGTTGAGCTGGATTGCTGCCGTGGTTTTCATACCGTATCTGGGCTATCGCCTGTTGCCGGAACATGGCCTCGCGGTCAGCGGCCACGAAGCCGCGCACGATCCTTACGCGACGCCGTTCTACCAGCGTTTCCGCGAACTGCTGGAACGCTGTCTGGACCAACGACTGTGGGTGATCGCTGGCACCGTCGGTTTGTTGCTGGTTTCGCTGGGTGCGTTCCGCTTTGTGCAGCAACAATTTTTTCCGGCATCGACCCGGCTGGAATTGATGATCGACCTGAAGCTGCCAGAAGGGTCATCGATCCACGCCACCGAAGCCGCGGCGGTGCGATTGGAGGCTTACGTCAAACAGCAAAAAGGCGTGGAGAATTTCGTCGCCTACATCGGCAATGGCTCGCCGCGATTTTATTTGCCACTCGACCAGCAACTGCCGCAGGCAAGCTTTGCGCAGTTTGTGGTGTTGACCGATTCGATCGCCTCGCGGGAGGCGCTGCGCAGCCAGCTCATTCATTTGTTCGATAGCGATTTCACCGAGTTGCGGGGCCGCGTTACGCGCCTGGAAAACGGCCCGCCGGTGGGTTTTCCGGTGCAGTTTCGGGTCTCCGGTGAAGACCTGACGACGGTGCGCAAACTGGCCCGCGGGGTGGCCGTAGTGATGCGCGCCAACCGCAATTTGTCGGGCGTGCATCTGGATTGGGAAGAGCCGAGCAAGGTGATTCGTCTGCACATCGACCAGGACCGCGCCCGCGTCCTCGGCATCAGTTCCGAGGACTTGTCCAACTTCATCCAAAGCTCGATTTCCGGCTCCACCATCAGCCAGTACCGCGAGGGCGACGAGATCATCGACGTGGTGCTGCGTGGCCCCAGCGAAGACCGCGCGCGTTTGAGTCTGCTCGACTCGTTATCGATTCCGACGACCGCCGGCAGCGTTTCTCTGGCGCAGATCGCGCGCCTCGACTACGGCCTTGAAGAAGGCATCCTGTGGCGGCGCAATCGCTTGCCGACGGTGACCGTGCGCGGCGATGTCTACGGGAACATCCAGCCGCCGACGGTGGCCGCCCAGGTTGACCAGCAGTTGGCGGCGATTCGTGCCGAGCTGCCCAGTGGCTATCTGCTGGAGATCGGCGGCACCGTCGAAGACAGCACCCGCGCCCAGAACTCGGTGAAGAAAGGCGTACCGTTCTTCATCCTGGTGGTGCTGACCCTGTTGATGATCCAACTGAAGAGTTTTTCACGCAGCCTGTTGGTACTGGCCACGGCGCCACTGGGTCTGGTCGGGGTGACCTTGTTCCTGCTGGTGTTCCATGTGCCGTTCGGCTTTGTCGCCATGCTCGGCACGATCGCGCTGAGCGGCATGATCATGCGCAATTCGGTGATTCTGATCGACCAGATCGAGCAGGACATCGTCGCCGGCCACAGCCCATGGGATGCGGTGATCGGTGCCACCGTGCGTCGTTTCCGGCCGATTGTGCTGACCGCGGCGGCGGCGATCCTGGCGATGATCCCGTTGTCGCGCAGCGCGTTTTTTGGGCCGATGGCGGTGGCGATCATGGGCGGCTTGTTGGTGGCAACGGTGCTCACCCTGCTGTTTTTGCCGGCGCTGTACGCGGCCTGGTTCAAAGTGCAGCGGCCACGACTGCGGCCGGCGCACCTGGGTAGTGATCCGTGGCCGGGCGATGAGATTGAAGTTGCCGACTGACGACTCGCTGGCCGCTGGCGGCGCCAGCGGTCGCGACAATGACTTCCTGCACGCGCCGACGGGACCCGGCTTTGGGCATGATCGCGCTTGCCGGAAGGCGGGTAAGCGACCAAACTTGCAGTCTTACCTTTTGCACGGAGCTTGAGCAGCGATGAGTGCCATGATCGAACAGCAACGCTTCAACATGGTCGAACAACAGGTGCGGCCCTGGGATGTTCACGACCCGCGCGTGCTGGCGGCGCTCGGCCGCGTGCACCGCGAGCAGTTTGTCGCCGACGCGGATCGCGCGCTCGCCTTCGTCGATATCGGTTTGCCACTGGCCCACGGCGAATCGATGATGCGGCCGCTGATCGAAGGTCGCCTGTTGCAGGCCTTGGCCCTGCAAGCGACCGATAGTGTGCTGGAGATAGGTACCGGCAGCGGCTTTGTCACCGCCTGCCTGGCGAGCCTGGCGCGGGAAGTATTGAGTGTGGAAATCCACGCCGATCTGGCCGAGCGCGCCAGCGCACGCCTGCAAAACGCCGCCGTCAGCAATGCCCAGGTACGGATTGCCGATGCCTTGGTCGGCTTCGAACCCGGACGCAGTTTCGATGCCATCGCCGTCACCGGCGCGGTCTATCAAGAACCCGAGCAGTTTCGCCGCTGGCTGCAGCCGGGTGGCCGCCTGTTTTTGATTCGTGGCGAATCGCCAGTGCTGGAAGCGGTGCTGATCACCCGCCGTCAGCCGCAGCAATTCGACGAACAGAGTCTGTTTGAAACCGATCTTCCCTATCTCATCCACGCGACCCCGCCGAAGCACTTTGTGCTCTGAAGTTTCGGCCATAAAGGATTGACCATGAACAGGCAACTTCCCCAGCGCTTGGCGCTGACCGTGTTGACACTAGCCGGCGCTGCTTCGGTGTCCGCTGCCGATTTGATGGCAGTTTACGATTTGGCGCGCGCCAGCGATCCGCAACTGGCCGCTGCCGAAGCCCGTCAGCACAGCGCGGCGATGGGTGTGCCGCTGTCGCGGGCGGCGCTGCTGCCGCAGATCAGCGGCTCGTATGACAAATCCAATGCCGACGTCGATGGCATCATTCGCAATCCGGTGACCAACCTGGACGGTCCTTTTGCCTCTTCCAGCCGTGATAAAAATCTGGTGTTTTCGGGGCAACAATCGATCTACAAGCACAGCAACTACCTCACTTTGAAGGCGGCGCGGGCGCAGAAAGCGCGCGGCATTTCCGACTATGACGCCGCGCTCGACAACCTGTTTCTGCGCGTTGCCGAAGCCTATTTCGGGGTATTGACCGCGCAGACCAATCTGGCCTCCGCCGAGGCCGAAGAAAAAGCTGTCGGCCGGCAATTGGAACAGGCGCAGCAGCGCTTCGAAGTGGGTCTGACCGCGATCACCGACGTGCACGAAGCGCAGGCCCGCTTCGATAGCGCACGCGCCAGTTCGATCCAGTCACGCAATGCCCTCGACGACGCTTTCGAAGCGCTCGCCGAGCTCACCGGCAAGCCGATCGACCACGTCCAATCGGTACGCGCCGAACTGCCGTTGGCACACCCCAGCCCAGACGATGCCGAGCGCTGGGTCGAGACCGCCATCAGCCATAGTCCGGCCTTGTTGGCACAACGGCAAACCGTCGAAGCCGCTCGGCAAACCGCCAAGGCGGCCTGGGCCGAGCATCTGCCCTCGGTCAATTTCAGTGCGCGGTATTCGGAGAAGACCAGCGGTGGTGATGTCGGTGCGTTCTCGCTGCGCGACCCCAGTGTCACCGCCTGGGTATTCACCTTGGACGTGCCGCTGTTCGCTGGCGGCGCCACCCAGGCACGCTACCGTCAGGCGGTGTACGACCGCGATGCGGCCGACGACCAGCTCGAACAGACCCGCCGTGCCACCGTGCGTGAGACCCGCAATGCGTATCGTGCGGTGATCGCCGGCATCAGCGAAGTCGAAGCCCGCAAGCAAGCGCTGGTGTCGGCACAGAGTGCCCTCGAAGCCACCCAGGCCGGATTCGAAGTCGGCACCCGCACCATCGTCGATGTGCTGCTCAGTCAACAACAGCAATTCGCCGCCGAACGCGAATACGCCCGCGCCCGCCACGCCTATATCCTCAGCAACCTGCAACTCAAACAGGTGGCCGGCACCATCGATGTCGCCGACCTGAAAGCGGTCAACAGCATGCTGGAGTGAGTGGGCGGGCGGATGTCACCTGGGTGCAACGGAAAAAGATTTGCCAGTAGGTTTTTCGCGTTGACGCCTTGGGTTTTGGTGCATGCTGCGGCAAATGCAAAACGCCATGGGAGAGCGCCCAGATGAATACCGTCGTTAAAACCAAGCCGCTCGTTCCGTCCATTGACGAAGCAGCGAAACGGTTGCTGCGCGGGTCAACCAAGACGTCGTTTTGGGGATCGGTGACCTTGGATACCAACCGCGTGTTCGTCTCCGACGCCGCCGCCAAGCTCTCGCTGGATTCGCTGCGGGCAACGCTGGCCAAGCACCGCTGATCGAGACTGCAACTTGTCAGCCTCTGGCACTTTGCTGGGATTGCTGCCGCTCCTCACTGCGGGCTTCATATTCAACGTTTTGTTTTACCGAACAAGATTTGAAGTCACCCCGGCTGAGGGCCAAAGACTGTTCTTCATGTCGGCTACGGCTGGACTGCTACTCGGTGTTGTGGCCTATCCGCTTTCGGCAATGTTGCCACAGCGATGGTTGCTTGCTGGCGCCAACATTTATCACGTGAAGGAGGCTGCACCGCTGTTGTTTGCCATGCTACTTGCGCCTGTCCTGGCGCTCGTTGGCAACGCTCTATATTGGTTTTGGAAGGATGCATTGAATATTGAGGATTGGACCAAAGTGATCGCCATCGATCAAATCGAAGTTGCATCGATCTACGACGAAAGCGCTTTTCAAGCGTGGTTCAAGCCGATCAGCACCGCCTGACGATATCGGTTGCATGGCGATCACTGACCAAGCCTGGATCGGCATGCTCGCGCGGGCGCTTGCTCAACCGCCGCGCAGCGCTGTGGTTACCGGCAGGCGGGCGGCGCGCAGGGCGGGCATCAGGCCACCGAGGCAGCCGATCACCAGGGCCGAGCCGAGGCCGAGCAGCACCAGTCCTGGGGTGACCGCAAAGTCGAAAGCGATCTGGGTGAAATTGGCGCCCAGGGTAGACACGCTGTAGCCGTTGAACAACGTGTAGGCGAGCACCGCACCGAGGGCGCCGCCAGCGCCGGCCAGGATCAGTGCTTCGGCCATCACCGAGGCGACTACCGGCAGGCTGCCAAAGCCAAGCGCGCGCAGGGTGCCGATCTCGGCGGTGCGCTGGGACACCGCCGAGTACATGGTGTTGAGCGCACCAAACAAGGCACCGAAGGCCATGATCACGGTGATGATGCCGGCCAGTACGCCGATCAGCGTGGTCAGGCTTTTGGATTGGGCGCTGAAGAACTCGCGTTCGCGCTGGACATCGACGGTGAGCTGCGGGTCATCGCTCAAGCGCGCTTTCATCGAGTCAAAGGCATCGCGGCTGGTGAGCTGGGCAATGACCGAGGAATAACCGGTGCGCTTGAAAGCGCTTTGCAGCGCTTCGGTATCGCCCCAGAGTTCGGACTCGTGGGCATCACCACCACTTTCGAAAACACCAACGATCTGCCAGTTGGAACCACGCAATTGCAGGTGGGTGCCGATGTCGAGGCCGTCGAACTGCCGTTGCGCGTTGTGTCCGACGATCAATTCGCGCAACCCTGGCCGCGGCCGACGGCCGGCGCTGATGCGCAATTCCGGACGCAGGGTAAAGCCCATCGGCTCGACCCCGCGCAGGGTGACATTGGTGCCGCCAGATTGGCCCTTGCGTGGCACTTCGGTGATCACGATCAATTCGCCCGAGGCCATCGCCAGGCCGTCCTTGTCGCGCCGGATCGACGGGTCCTGGCGGATCAAGGTCGCGCTGGCGCGATCATTGAAGCTGGAAATCTCGCCCAGCGATCCGGCCCGCAGCACAATCGCGCGATCCCAGGCGCCGGTGCCGCTGAGCGTGCGCTGCAACCCCGCCGACATCGACAGCATGGCGACCAACACGGCGACCACCCCGGCGATGCCGACCACGATCACCGTAGAGGCGCCGGCACGGTGCGGAATCGATTGCAGATTCATCCAGACGATTTCGCGGATTTGGGTGAGGGTGGTCATGCTCAACGCCCGGCCAGCGCATCGACAATTTTGAGGTGGCGCGCACGGTAGGCTGGCGGTAGCCCCACTGCCAACGCCAGACCAAGCACCGTCACCAGAGCAAAACCCCAGACCCGGGCGTCGGTCTTCAACGGTGGAAACTCTGGCGGCAGCAGGCCGGTGACCAGCGACGATAACCCCATGCCGATGGCGGCACCGAGCGCACACAGCAACAACGCTTCGGCGAGCACCAGCCATTGCACGCGGGCGTCGGTGAAGCCCAGACATTTGAGCACGGCCAGTTCCGGAATGCGTTCGCGCACGGCCTGGCTCATGGTGTAGCCGGTCAGGATCAGGATGGTAAAGATCACCGCCGCCGAGATCAGGTTCATCATGAAGCCGATGTCGCCGAACTGTTTGACGAAGGCAAGCTGGAACGCCTGCTCGGGCTGGGTTTTGGTCTCGTCGAAGGTGTTGTTGAAGCTGGCATCGATGGCGTCGGCCACCCGGGTGGCATCGTCGGTGCTCTTCAACCGCACCACGAATACCCCGGCCAAGCCTTTGGCGCCTCGGCTGCGCGCTTCATCGAATTGGCCGTAGTTCAAATACATCAACTGCGTGCGGTCCTGCCAGGCGGCGTCCTTGCCGTCGAAGATGCCGACCAGGCGCCATTCCCAGAGCCGGGAGCCGTCGGCTTTGGTCCAGATAAAACTGTTCAGCGGGATGATGTCGCCGACCTTCCAGCCGAATTTGTCGGCCAGCACGCGGCCAGCGATGGCGCCATCCTGGGTGGAAATGAAATTGGCCAATTGGTCGTGGTCGATGATCCATTCCGGATAGACCTGCGTCAGTCGTTTCGGGTTGACCGCGAACTGCGGAAACGGCTGCCGCGAATCCTGATACTGGCCGCCGAAGAACTGCGAGTGGTTGACCATGGCGACGCCTGGAATCGCTTCGATTTGCGGCAACAAGCGCATCGGCAGCGGCAGGGTAAAACTGGTACGGGCTTGCACGATCAACCGATCAGCGCCGAGAAAGTCCACGCTGCCGGCAAACAGCGAATTGACCGCCTGCAACAATCCCAGCAGCAAAAACGCCGCGCCCAGCGACAGCAAGGTAAACAGCGTGCGCGTTTTTTTGCGCAACAATGAAGTCCAGATCAATTGGAAATATTTCATTCCAGCGTCGCCCGTTCGGCCAGTGTGCCTTTGTCCAGATGCACGGTGTGGGCGGCGTACTCGGCGGCTTTGGGATCGTGCGTCACCATCACGATGGTCTTGCCGAAATCACGATTCAGACGCTGCATCAGGGTCAGCACTTCGTCGGCGGTGTGGCGGTCCAGATCGCCGGTGGGTTCGTCGCAGATCAGCAGGCTGGGGTCGGATACCAGCGCGCGCGCGATGGCAACGCGCTGTTGCTGGCCACCAGAAAGTTCGTTCGGTTTGTGGCGCGCGCGGTCGCTGAGGCCGACCAGTTCCAGCGCGATGCTGGCATGGCGGGCGCGCTGGCTGGCGCTCAAGTCGGTGAGCAACAGCGGTAGCTCGACATTCTTTTGTGCCGACAACACCGGCATCAGGTTGTAACTCTGAAAAATAAAGCCGACCGTGCTGGCGCGCCAGGCGGCGAGCTGGTCGGAACTGAACTCGTCGATGCGTTCGCCAGCGACCAACAAGCGGCCGCCGCTGGGAGAATCGAGCCCGCCGATCAGGTTGAGCAGCGTGGTCTTGCCGGACCCGGATGGCCCCATCAGCGCGACAAAATCGCCTTCGGGGATATCCAGGTCAATGCCGTGCAGCACCTCGATCCGTTGCTTGCCGCGAAGGTAGACCTTGGTCAGTCCGCGCATCTCGACCAAGGCACGGGCGTGCGCGGTCATCGGGTTGCGGCCACCTTGAGGCGGACCTTCTGGCCGTCGCCGAATCCCGCCGGGGGTGCCACGACGACGGTTTCACCGCCCCGCAATCCGAGTTTGATCAATTGGTCGGCATCGCGCTTGTCGCCAACTTCGACCGCGACTTTGCGGGCGCGGTCGTGATCCACCACAAACACCACCGACTTGCCGTTGTCGGTGGTGACCGCGCTGGCCGCGACCCAGGCCCCACTCGGCTTCGGCGCGCCGGCGACCGGGGTTTCCAGAAAACTGACGCGCACGCCCATATCCGGCACGATGCGGTTGTCTTTGGCCTCCAGGGCAATGCGTACTTTGACGGTGGCCTTGGTGCGGTCGGCGGCCGGCACGATCGCCAATACCCGGCCCGGTATCTTCCAGTCCTGATAGGCATTGAGCACGGCGACCACCGGCATGTTGGCCTGCACGCGGCCGATGTAAGCCTCGTTGACATCGACCTGGATCTCCAACGAATCCATATCCACCAAAGTGCCGATGCCGGTGCGAATCGAACCACCGCCGGCCGAGATCGGCGAGATCATTTCGCCCGGCTGCGCGGCCTTGACCGTGATCACGCCGGTGAATGGTGCGCGGACCACGGTGTTGTCGAGTTGTTGCTGGGTGACTCCAATCGAACGCGTGGCGACTTCAATCTGCGATTGCTGCGAGGCGATGCGCGCGTGCAGCGCCGCCACCGCGGCGCGGGCGGTGTCCAGCGACTGCTGACTGGCGAGCCGCTTGCCGACCAGATCGGTTTGCCGCACCAGCTCGCGATCGGCCAGGTCCAGGTTGACCCTGAGTTCGGCGAGCAGCGCTTTGGCGGCGTTTTTCTGTGCTTGCGACAAACCCATCGCGGCCTTGGCATCGGTGTCGTCGAGGGTGGCCAGAATGTCGCCTTCCTGCACGCTTTGGCCTTCTTCGATCAACACCTCACGCACCTTGCCGGTGACCTTGGAGGAGACCGTGGCAACGCGGCGGGCGGTGACGAAACCCGAGGCATCGAGCAGCGATACCGGGCCGGAATCGGCGACCGAGCGGGCGAGCGTGGTTTCGACCTCGACCGCGCGGTGGCTACCCACCACCATCCAGGCGGCGACCCCCGCCACCGCCAGCACCAGCGGAAGCAGCCAGCGCGGCCGCTTGCGGCTGGCGTTGGCCTGGCGTTCGATGCGCAATTGCTTCAATAAATCCTGATGATTGTCCACGCGTGCTTTTAGCCTTTGCCAGATGAAATCCAAGCAAGTGTGGCATACCCTATGGCGACGCTTGGGGTTTCGCCAGCGTCGTATTGTTGCCAATCCTCATCACTGTCAGCCAGTGACAGGAGTCACGCCATGAGCGCGCCAACCACCTCTCCGCAAACCCTCCGCCGGATCGCGGCGGCCATGTTGTTGAGTGGTGCGGCTTTGCTGGCGCTGGGCGGGTTCCTGGCGTTCGGCGCCATCGGCAGCAGTCTGTTCGCGGCCTGGGCGATCCTTGCCGCCGGTGTGCTGGAAATGGTGATTGCGGTGCTGATCCAGACCCAGACCCAGACCCAGACACCGGCTTGAGCCGCACCGCGGCGTTTTCTCCAACTTCGATCATCGTTGTGGGAGCGCCGAGAAGCGTCTCGATTTTGGCAAACTCACGGTCGTTGTGGGAGCGCCGAGAAGCGTCGCGATTTCAACAAATTCGATAGTCGCGACGCAAGCGACGCTCCCACAAGCGCGACGCTTCGGTCGCTTCAGCGCAAAGCGCGTTCGATCATCTCCGGGGTCAGCCAACGGCTAGCGGTAGATTTCGCGTCGGTTGCCGA
>PEUI01000155.1 GCA_002785585.1 Lysobacterales bacterium CG02_land_8_20_14_3_00_62_12 | reverse complement strand
ACCTGGACGACCTTTGTTAGCACTCGGTCGATGTGAGTGCCAATGATAGCCGTGAACCTGGTACCAAGGAATGCCGATTTGCGTCGGCATGCTTGAGTACAGGGCCTAAGGGTGGCTGATAGGTGGGGCGCTGGTGGCAGCTTTCAAGGGGTCAATACCGCGCAAAGCCGCCGGAATGACCCCTCGTCACCGGCCCAGCTTTAGACGAAAGCCGTGTCGGCCAGCTCCATCAGGTTGCCGCTGCCCGACCGAATGGCGGCGGCATGGGCCGTGGCCCGCGGCAGGATGCGCTGAAAATAGAAGCGGGTATTGGCCAGTTTGGCGGCCTGAAAGTCCTGGTCGGTACCCGCCGCAGCAACCAGCAGACGCAGGCTGTAGTAAGCAAACGCCACATAAGTGGAATAAAACAGGTAATCGTGCGCGGCCCCACCGATGGCATCCGGATTGGCTTCGGCCGCCTTGCCGATGGCGAGGGTCAGGTCCATCCATTCCTGGGTGGCGCGGGCCAGTGCCGTGACAAACTCGACCAAAGCGGATTCGCCCGCGTGTTGGGCGCAGAACGCGCTGATCTCGGTGGCGAACAGCTTGAGCCCGGCGCCCTGCAATTGCAGTACTTTGCGGCCGATCAGATCCAGCGCCTGGATGCCGGTGGTGCCCTCGTAAACGGTGGTGATGCGGGCATCGCGCGACAATTGCTCCATGCCCCATTCGCGGATGTAACCGTGGCCGCCAAAAATTTGCTGGGCGTGATAGCAGCACTCGTTGGCAAACTCGGTGAGCCCGGCCTTGACGATCGGGGTCAGGAAACCGAGCAGCACTTCGGCTTGTTCGCGGGCCTCCGGGGTGCGGCTGTGCTGGGCTTGATCGACCAGCAGGATGGCGCGATAGGCGAGCGCGCGACCGGCTTCGATCAACGCCTTTTGGGTGAACAACATGCGCCGGATATCGGGGTGCACGATCAGCGGATCGGCGGCTTTGTCCGGGCGTTTGGGGCCGGTCAGCGACCGCCCCTGCAGACGCTCCCGGGCGTAGGCGAGCGCGTTTTGCCAGGCGCGTTCCATCAGGCCCAGCCCTTGCAAGCCGACCGCCAACCGGGCCGAGTTCATCATCAGGAACATGGCCGCCAATCCCTTGTTGGCAGCGCCAATCAAATAGCCCTCGGCGCCGTCGAAGTTCATCACGCAGGTGGCCGAACCCTTGATGCCCATTTTGTGTTCGATCGAACCACAGCCGAGCGCATTGGCCGCGCCCATCACGCCCTCGCGATTGACCTTGATCTTGGGCACGATGAACAGCGAAATGCCGCGCACACCGGGCGGCGCGTCGGGCAGTCGCGCCAACACCAGGTGGATGATGTTCTCGGTCATGTCGTGGTCACCGGCGGTGATGAAAATTTTGCTGCCGGTGATTCGATAGGTGTCGTCCCCGGCCGGTTCGGCCTTGGTTTTCAGCAGGCCGAGATCGGAGCCGCAATGCGACTCGGTCAGGCACATGGTGCCGGTCCAGCGACCCTCGACGATTGGCTTGAGGAAAACTTCCTGCTGCCACGGCGTGCCGACATTCTTCAGCGATTCGGTGGCGCCGTGCGACAGCAGCGGATAGGTGCCCCAGCTCAAATTGGCCGAGTCGATCATTTCTTTGACGACCGCGCCAACTACTTCGGGCAGGCCTTGTCCACCAAACTTTTCGGCGGCGGTCAGGCCGTTCCAGCCGCCGTCGACAAATTGTGTATACGCCTCCTTGAAGCCCTTGGGCGAAAGTACTCGGCCTTGCTCCCAGCGGCAGCCTTCGGCATCGCCGGTTTGATTGAGCGGTGCCAGCACCTGTTCGGTGAAACGCGCGCCTTCTTCGAGCACGGCATCGATCAAATCGCGACTGGCGTTCTCCGCGCCGACCAGTTCGGCAAATGCCGACTCGGCCTGCAATACCTCAAACAGCACGAAGCGCATTTCGCGTAGCGGGGCGGTGTAACGGCTCATGGCAAGGCTCCTTTGGGTGAACGGAAATCGTCAGCGAAACTCGCCGGGCTTGCCGGGCACCGGGTTGAGTTGGCTCAGCGTCTCGATATCGAAATCCCGCTCCGGATCGACGCTGTGGATGACCCCATCGAGCCGATAGCTGATGCCGGCTTGCAGCGCGCGCTCGAACATCCGGGCGGTCTCATCATTGGGCTGAAACGAATACGCCACCGCTTCGGCGGAGTGCGCCGGAATCTTGTTTTCGATCTTGAGTTCAATGTGGCTGGCGTCGCGGCTGGCAAGCTGCAGATCGACCTGCATCAGGCCGAATTGCATCGCCACATCACTGTGATTTTGCACCCGGATCGAGAGCACCACGCGGCGCCCGGATTGCAGCTCCAGGCTCTGGATCGACACTTGCGGTGGATTGACCCGTTGCCGTGGCTCGCCGCCAGCGCAAGCGGCCAACATTGCCAGCAAGCAGAAACCGCTCAAGCGCCACCAGGGCGCAGGTAACAAGGCAAGCAGATGCATGCGAACGACCTCTCAGCAAAAATGGACGGGTGCGGGTCCGCAATTGTAAGTCATCAACGCCAACGCGGTAGTCGGGCGGG
>PEUI01000271.1 GCA_002785585.1 Lysobacterales bacterium CG02_land_8_20_14_3_00_62_12 | reverse complement strand
GGGAACATCGGCAGAAGCAGATGGGTGAGTAAGGCGGCGCGCTGATCCGGCGCGCTACTTCGGTGTGGGCGCTGGCAACGAGATACCGAGCCGGATCACCGGATCAACTGGGCAAAGCGCGGCGCGCATCGTCTTTGATCCGCGCCAGCATCGACACCAAACCATTGGCGCGGGTAATCGAAAGGTGCGATTGCAGTCCGATCGCCGCGATGAAGTCGGGCTCGGTGGCGAGGATTTCCGGTGCCGAGAGCCCGGAGTAAACCTGGATGACCAAGGCGACCAGTCCGGAGACGATGGCCGAATCGCTGATGGCGCGAAAATGCAGCGCCTGGGCATCGCCATCGCTGACGATCCAGACCAACGATTGACAGCCACGGAGTCGGTGCTCGTCGGTGCGCAAGGATTCCGGAAACTCGGGTAGCTGGCGACCGAGATCGATCAGATACTGGTAGCGCTCGCTCCAGTCGCTGAAGGTAGCAAAGGCTTCGATGATGGCTGACTGACGTGCGCTAGCAGTGTGCATGTGGAGTCCAATAAGGGATCGATCACTGCGGCGAAGTCGGTTTGCGGCAGCGATCTGCTGGAGGGTGGGCTTTCAGTGTTGGTTGACGTTGCCAGCGCCGGCCAGTTTCCAACGGGTGCCGTTGGCGCCGTCTTCGATTTCTACGCCCTGATCTTTGAGCTGTTGGCGAAGCATGTCGGCGCGACCGAAGTCCCGACGCAGTTTGGCCAAGCGACGCTCTTCCAGTAGTTTTTCGATGGCTTCGGCATCGACGCTGGCGTTGGCCAGTCCGCGACAGAACCAGACTTCTGGATCTTGTTGCAACAAGCCGATCAGTTCGCCCGCGCCGAGCAGCGCCGCTTTGCCGGCGTGGCGCTCCACGGCGGATTGTGCCTGACGCGCCGAACCGGCAATTTGCGCGAGTGCAGCCAATGCCTGCGGGGTATTCAGGTCGTCGTTCAAGGCGGCTTCAAAAGCCGCCGGCACGGTCCGTTCGGATTGGCTGACGCTGATGTCATCGAGTTCGCGCAAGGTGCCGTAAAGCCGGTCGAGGGTGCGGATCGATTGCTCGATCAGTTGCTCGGACCAGTCCAGCGGTTGTCGGTAGTGGGCGCTGAGCAGGGCATAGCGCAGAGCTTCTGGCGGATATTTGTCGATCAGGTCGTGGACGCGGAACACATTGCCCAAGGATTTGGACATCTTGCGACCATCCATATTGAGCATGCCGTTGTGCAGCCAGAAGCGCGCAAAAACCTTGCCGCCGTGCGCGCAAGTGCTCTGGGCAATTTCATTTTCGTGGTGCGGAAATTGCAGATCGACGCCGCCAGCGTGGATGTCGATGGTGTCGCCGAGGTGGGCTTCGCACATCGCCGAACATTCGATATGCCATCCGGGACGGCCGCGGCCCCAGGGCGAATCCCAGCCGGGAAGTTCCGGCGTGGAGGGTTTCCACAGGACAAAATCACCCGGGCTGCGCTTGTACGGAGCGACTTCGACCCGGGCGCCAGCGAGCATCTCGTCGGTGGAGCGGCGCGATAGCTTGCCATAGTCGGGAAAGGAGTCCACGGCAAACAGCACATGCTGCTCGGCGACATAAGCGTGGCCGGATTGGATCAGGCGTTCGCACATGCGCAAAATTTCGCCGATATGCGCGGTGGCGTGCGGTACCAGGTCGGGCGGCTCGACGCCCAGCGCTGCCATGTCTTCGGCGTAGGCGCGGCTGAAACGCTCGGTGATGACGCTGATCGGAACGCCTTGTTCGATCGCTGCGGCGTTGATCTTGTCATCGACATCGGTGATGTTGCGGGCGTAGCGCAAGTTGCCATAACGCCGACGCAGCAAGCGTGCCAGGACGCCGAACACGACCGGTGGCCGCGCATTGCCAATATGCACGTAGTTGTAAACCGTCGGGCCGCAGACGTAGAGCGTTACCCGCTCCGGATCGGCGGGTTCGAAGGTTTCGAGGCGACGGTGCAGGTTGTTATAGAGTTGGATGGGCATCAGCAATAGGGCTCCAGTTCAGCCGCTATTCTAACCGGCACCGATGGCTGGCACTTTGGCTGTCCCGAGCATGGATCGGTGGCGGCACAGGTGCTGCCGGTCTTAGCGTCCATTCATGGTGAGCGTGATCTAATTCGTCGCAATCACCTTCGAGGAGCACTGCCATGAAGTGCCGTCTTGCCGTTCGGTTTGGCCTGTTGTTGCCGCTCGCCGTAGCGGCGCAGGGGCAGGATCGCTACGCCGATTCCGGGTATGTCGAACCAGCCGAAAACGTCACTTTTGCCTATGCCGATGTGCTCCGGGTTGACCCGATTTACGAGACCTTTGTTACCCGCGAGCCGAGCGAACGATGCTACGAGCAATCGACCGGGTATCGCGAACGTTCCGGCGGCGGTGGCACCGTGCTCGGCGCGATCATCGGTGGCGTCCTCGGCAATACCGTCGGCAAAGGCGATGGCCGTCGCGCCGCCACCGTTGCTGGCGCTGTAGTGGGCGGCGTCGTCGGTCATGACATTGAAAAGAACAATGGTTCGGCCGGTGGCCGCGATTATCGTGGTACGCGCCAGCACTGCGAATCGGTCGAGATCGAGCGCGAAGATCAGCGCATCGCCGGATACGATGTGCAGTATCGATTTCGCGGCGAGGTTTTCATGTCGCGGCTCAATTACGATCCCGGCCAGCGCTTGCGGGTGCGGGTGGCGGTAACGCCTGCCGAGTAAAACCTGCGCCGGTGTTGCTAGTGCCGGTGTGTCAGCGCCGGTGTTGCCAGAGCAGAACCGCGCAGCGCTTAGGTCGCGCTCACCTTAGTGTCTTGTCGTATGCTCGCCGCTCCATTCAGTGTACGGAGCGGCTATGCGAGCGATCGATCAA
>PEUI01000412.1 GCA_002785585.1 Lysobacterales bacterium CG02_land_8_20_14_3_00_62_12 | reverse complement strand
TGATGGCATTGAACAGCAAATTGACCAGAACCTGCTTTACCCGAGTGCGATCGGCACTGACAAAGTAGGGATGATCGAACACCGGAAAATGCATACAAATGCCGCGTTTCTGCGCCTGCGGATCGATCATCGCCTGGCACTCGATCATTACCTCGGTCAACGCCACGGTTTCGTGCGATAGCGTGGCTTTGCCGGATTCAATCAACGCCAGATCAAGAATTTCGTTGATCAATTCCAACAGGTACCAGCCGGCATGCAGGATCTGCTCGATGCTGCGATTTTGTGCAAGCGAAGGCGCCGGTGAAGCGGATTCCATGAGTTGAGCGAAGCCGAGAATGGCATTCAGCGGCGTGCGCAGTTCATGGCTCATGCTGGAAAGAAAATCGGATTTGGCCTGGTTGGCTTTTTCGGCCACGGACTTGGCGTGCTCGAGTGCGGCGTTGTTGTCCTGCAACGCGCGATCGAGCAGCGCGCGCTCGGCTTCGACGCGTTTGCGGGCGGTGCTGTCGCGCAGCACGCCAGTAAAATAGCGCTGGCCGCCGAGCCACATTTCGCTGGCGGCGATTTCCATCGGAAACTGACTACCGTCTTTGCGCTGGCCGGTCACTTCGCGGCCGAGGCCACTGGCGCGCGCCTCATCGCTGGCGCTGTAATGCTCCAGCGTGGCGTTGCCATGATTCTGCCCGCGCGCCAACTCGGGTATCAGCAGGCTGAAATCCTGGCCGATCAGCTCGCTGGCGTCATAGCCAAACATTCGTTCGGTGGCCCGATTCACTTTTTCAATGATGTCGCCATTGGCGTGCAGCGTAATGATGCCGTCCGCCGCCGTGTTGAAGATGGCCTGGATCAATGCGGTACTGTCGCGCAGTGCCTGTTGCGCGGCATATTCTCCGGTGACATCACGAAACACCAATACCGCGCCGATGACGCGGCCATCGCGGTCGCGAATCGGCGCGCAGCTATCGGCAATATCGCACTCGCTGCCATCGTGGGCGATCAAAACGGTGTGGTTGGCCAGGCCCTGGATGGTGCCGTGGGCCAAGGTTTCCAACACCGGAATCGTCGCTTCGCGGCGGGTTTCCTTGTTGACGATGTGAAAAATATCGCTGACCTGGCGGCCCAAGGCCCGCGCCAGGGTCCAGCCACTGAGCCGCTGCGCCAACGGATTCAACAACGTGACGCAGGCGTTGGCATCGGTGGCGATCACGGCATCGCCGATGGAGTTGAGGGTTACCGCGAGTTTTTCCTCGCTCTCGCGCAAGGTGTCGTTGGTCTGTTGCAGGCGCTGGTTGGTCTGCTCCTGAATGTCCAGCAGATGTTGACGCTCGGACTCGACCCGCTTGCGGGCGGTGTTGTCGGTGCCGATCAGCAAATAGCCGATGATCGCGTTGTTGGCATCGCGCAATGCGGTCACCGACACCAGCGCCGGCAGGCGACTTTCGTCTTTGCAGATATAGGTGAGTTCGTAGATGTCTTCGATGCCGCGCGCGGCTTTGAACACCAGCGCCTGAAAACCCGGCGTGATCGGTGTGCCCAGCTCGACGCTCAGTGCCTCGGCGCGGGCGATCAATTCCTTTGGATCGGAGATATCGGCCGGGGTGATCTGGTTGGTCACTTCGGCGGCGGTATAGCCGAGCATGCGCTCGGCGCCGACATTGAAGATCTGAATGACGCCATTGGCGTCGGTGGCAATGCTGGAAAAGTTGGCGCTGTTGAAAATTGCCGTTTGCAAGGCATCGGTTTTGAGGACGGCCTGGCGCTGGCCTTCGCTGGCGGCTGGCGGCGGGCCGGTGCCATCGGTTGGGTTGCGGGCTGTGGGCGGCTTGGGCATGGCTGGATCCATAAGTGAAAAGTAGTGCGCTGGTGACCCAATCAGGCGCGGATATTGGGAGCGGAGGGGCGATCTGGAAGTCGGTGACGCCGCTCAGAAGGATTACCAAAAGCGGCGATGACGCAACCATGGAGCTTCCAGAGTTGCCGGGTCAGGGTCTGTACGCTGGCGCGCACAAGCCTAGCAGCAGGGCGCGGTGATGCCCGCTGCGGCCCCAACGGTGCGCTGCCACCACAGCGCTCCAAGCGGTAACTGAAACTGGGGACCGACAGCCTCAGTCGCCGAGAAAATCCGCCAGCACCCGCAAGGTCTCGACGCGATCACACAGGGTCTTGATGGCAATCAGGATCGGCACCGCGAGCAAGGCGCCGAGTACCCCCCACATCCAGCCCCAGAACAGCACCGACAGCACGATCACCACCGGATTGAGCCGTTGCCGTCGGCCGATCAGCAGCGGCGTGATCAGGTAGCCCTCGGCGGCGGTCAATAGACAAAAAACGCCGGGTACCAACAGGCTGCGCCAGAGATCGTCAAAACACAGCAGGCCGACCAGACTGAGGATGCTGAAGCTGGCAATATCGCCCAGGTAAGGCACAAAATTGAACACGCCGACCATCACCCCCCACAACACCGGGTTGGGTACGCCGAGCAGCAGCATCGCCAACGCTACGGACGTGCCGAGCGCCAGATTGATTAAGGCGTCGCGCAGAAATAACTTGCGCAGATTGCGCAGGACTTTCGTTCGCCTGCAAGGCGCACAAAGGGGAGCATAGTCGGAC
>PEUI01000280.1 GCA_002785585.1 Lysobacterales bacterium CG02_land_8_20_14_3_00_62_12 | reverse complement strand
CAACCATCGCCAGACTGGCATCGACCGCGTTGTTCATCAGGTTGATCAAGGCTTGCGGCAGCGCCGGTTCCACGATCAGCTTTGCAGTGCCAGCACTGCCGCTGATTTCGACATCCGCGCCGGGTCGCAGCAGGTGCAGCCGATCAATACACTCGAACACGAAATCATCGGCGCCGCGCACGCTGGCCCCGCCAACGGCACCGTGCCGGGCCAGCGCCGCCAACGCCCGTACATGCGTCTGACAACGCAGCACCTGCACGCGCAGATTGGCGATGGCTTCGGCATCCGGTGGCAGCGCTGCCTGTTGCCACTCGTCCAGCAGCAGGCCGATGGTGGTCAGCGGCGTGTTGAGCTCGTGCGCGGTACCGGCGGCGAGCGTGCCGAGCGCCAGCAGCGATTCATCGCGCAGCGTGCGTTCGCGCACTTCCGCCAGGCGTCGTCGCTGCTCCTTGAGCATGCTCATGAACCGACCGAGCACCGCCACCATGATCGCCGAGCTCAACAAAAAGTTGATCCACATGCCGGAAACGTGCAGTTGAAAATCACCACCATGAACGTGCGGCAACGCTACGTTGTGGCTCATCAACCAAGTGTAGGACAGCGCCGTCAGCAGCGTCAGACCGGCCACCGGCAGCAATTCCAGCGCGGTCGCCGCCATCGCGATCGGCAGCAGATAAAGCGAGACAAACGGGTTGGTCGGCCCACCGGTAAAATAAAACAGCACCGTCAACGCCACCACATCGACCGACAACTGCAACCACAGCGCAAGATTGCTGGCTACTTGCCGGCGTCGGCGAAACCACCAGTGGCTGAGTACATTGAACGCCAACAGCAGCACGCTGGTGACGATCAGCGCTGACCACGGCAACTGCATGCCCAGCCGCTGGCTGATCCAGAGCAGCGCCACCCACTGCAACGCCACCGCCAGGTAGCGCAAGGAAATCAACAACTGAATCATCGCGGCCGGGCCGGTTCGGGCTGTGGATTATTGCAGGCCTGGCGGCCAGCGTCTGTGCGCAAAAACGCCGCAGTGGCGATCAATCGGCGACCGCGACCTCGGCCAGTTCTTCGGCTTCGACATCGACCATGAACTCGCCGCCGCGCACCGCCAATTGCACCTTGCCACCGTTGAGCAACTTGCCGAACAGCAGTTCGTCGGCGAGTGGCCGCTTGATGCGCTCCTGGATGATGCGCGCCATCGGTCGCGCCCCCATCGCCGGATCGAAACCGTGTTCGGCCAGCCACTGGCGCGCCTCGCCGCTGGCACTCAAGGTCACGCGTTTCTCCTGCAACTGGGCTTCCAGTTCGATCAGGAACTTGTCGACCACGCGCAGGATGTGTTCCATATCCAGCGCCGAAAACTGGATGATCGCGTCGAGCCGGTTGCGGAACTCGGGCGAGAACGCCTTGCGCAGGGTCTCCATGGTGTCGGCAGCGTGGTTCTGCACCACAAAACCCATGCTGCGCCGCGCCGCTTGGGCGGCCCCGGCATTGGTGGTCATCACCAGAATGACATTGCGGAAACTGGCTTCGCGGCCATTGGTGTCGGTGAGGGCGCCGCGATCCATGACCTGCAACAAAATATTGAACACGTCCGGGTGCGCTTTTTCGATTTCGTCCAGCAACACCACGGCGTGCGGATGCTTGGTCACCGCTTCAGTGAGCAGACCGCCCTGGTCAAAACCGACGTATCCCGGCGGCGCGCCGATCAGCCGCGACACCGAATGCGCCTCCATGTATTCGCTCATGTCGAAGCGAATCAGCTCGATCCCCAGTTGCAAAGACAACTGGCGCGTGACCTCGGTCTTGCCGACGCCGGTCGGGCCAGCGAACAGGAAACAACCGATCGGCTTGCCCGGATTGGACAGCCCTGAGCGCGCCATTTTGATCGACGCGGCCAAGGTCTCGATCGCCGCTTCCTGGCCGAACACGACCATTTTCAGATTGCGTTCCAGATTGCGCAGCACGTCTTTGTCGGAAACCGACACCTGTTTCGGTGGAATCCGCGCCATCTTGGCGACGATGTATTCGATATCGGCGACATCCACCGTGTGGTGGCGATCCGGTTCCGGCACCAGCCGCTGGCGGGCGCCGGCTTCGTCGATCACGTCGATCGCCTTGTCCGGCAACAGCCGGTCGTTGATGTGCTTGACCGAGAGATCGACCGCTGCCTTCAAGGCATCGGCGGTGTAAACGATCTGATGGTGGGCTTCGAAACGCGATTTGAGGCCTTTGAGGATCTCGAACGTCTCGGCAATCGACGGCTCGACGATATCGATTTTCTGAAAACGCCGCGCCAGCGCTCGATCTTTTTCGAACACCTGGCGGAACTCTTGAAAGGTCGTCGAGCCGATGCAACGCAGCTCGCCATTGCTCAGCACCGGCTTGATCAGGTTGCTCGCATCCATGGTGCCACCGGAAGCAGAGCCAGCGCCGATGATGGTGTGGATTTCATCGATGAAGAGAATTGCCTCTGGCATCTTTTTGAGTTCGGAAAGAACCGCCTTCAAGCGTTTTTCAAAATCGCCGCGATACTTGGTGCCAGCCACCAGCGCACCCAGATCCAGCGCGTAGATGGTGGCTGATTTCAATACCTCGGGCACCTTTCCTTCAACGATGCGCAGCGCCAGGCCTTCGACGATGGCGGTCTTGCCAACACCGGCCTCGCCGACATACAACGGGTTGTTTTTGCGGCGCCGACAAAGCACCTGGATGGTGCGCTCGACTTCGTCGTCACGGCCGATCAGCGGGTCGATCTTGCCGAGCGTTGCCTGTTCGTTGAGATTGACCGCAAACTCGATCAGGGCGCTGTTGTGAGCCTCGTCGCGGGCATCCGAATCGGCGTCGGCGGGTCGTCCATCGGCGTCGCCGGTCGGCGCGTCGTGGCCGATCTTGGCAATTTTGTGCGAGATGAAGTTGACCACATCGAGCCGGGTGATTTCTTGCTGGCCGAGAAAATAGACGGCGTGCGAATCTTTTTCGCCAAAGATCGCGACCAGCACATTGGCGCCGGTGACCTCGTTGCGACCGCTCGACTGAACGTGATAAACCGCACGCTGTAACACCCGCTGAAAACCCAGCGTCGGCTGCGTGTCGCGGTTGTCGCCAGCCGGCAGCACCGGCACGGTTTCGTTGATGATGGAACGGATATCGGCGGTGAGTTTGCGGAAGTCGGCGCCGCAGGCACGCAACACCGCCAGCGCCGACGGGTTATCCATCAACGACAACAGCAAGTGCTCCACGGTCATGAACTCGTGGCGGCGTTCGCGCGCATCCTTGTAGCAATGCGCCAATGTCTGTTCGAGGTCTTTGCTGAACATCGCGAACTCCCTGGTGAACGCCAACCGGCCGTTGCTGGCTGGCTTTGAATCTACAGCTTGTTCATCACGCACAACAGTGGATGTTGATGGCTGCGGGCAAAGGCGTTGACCTGCGTGGTCTTGGTTTCGGCCACCTCGCGGGTGAACACGCCACAGACCCCACGACCGCGAGTATGTACCGCCAACATGATCTGCGTGGCACGGGCATGATCGAGCGCGAAAAACATTTGTAGCACTGCAATCACAAAATCCATTGGCGTGAAATCGTCGTTGATCAGCGCCACTTCGTAGAGCGGCGGCTTGACGACCTCGGCTCGCACAGCTTCCAGCACGGTGCTGTGTTGCGGCGGCGAATCGGGTTCCTGGTGATGGGGCATTGAACGGGTTCCAGAGGACGCGTGGCAGTGCGCGCCAGTATACGTCCGGCTCTGGTCGCGATCAGCGGTCGCGAGCAGCGGCGGCGATCAGCGGTCCGTGCCGGGCCGGCCGGACAGGTTGCTGATGGTGGCAGTGTGCTTGGGCGGCGGCTCGACTAAACTGGTGGCGATAAGCGAAGGTTCAAGCATGAATGCAGCCAGTCGTTGGTGCCCGGAGGTGACGGTCGCCGCCATCGTCGAACGTGAAGGTCGATTCCTGTTCATCGAAGAACGGGTGCGCGGCGTGCTGTTGCTCAACCAGCCCGCTGGGCATCTGGAAGCCGACGAGACCCTGCTCGATGCGGTGCGTCGGGAGACGCTGGAAGAGGCCGCCTGGGAGATCGAGCCGGTGGCCCTGGTCGGTGTTTACCAATGGACCAGTCCACGCGACGGTGTCGCATTCTTGCGCTTTGCCTTCGCCGCGAAAGCGCTGCGCCAACATCCAGGGCGCGCGTTGGATGTCGGCATCGAACGCGCCCTGTGGCTATCGGCAGAAGAGCTTCAACAGCATCCGGTGCCGGCGCGCAGCCCATTGGTCGGACTGTGCCTGCGTGATTATCAGCACGGCAGTCGGCATTCGTCGGCACTGTTGCGCCATGCCGACCAACTGCTGCGTGTCGGCGCGTGAACCCCCAGCGGATCATGGTCGGCGTCTCCGGCGGCGTCGACTCTTCGGTAGCGGCGCTGTTGCTCCAGCAGCAGCACTTCGAAGTCGCCGGCATGTTCATGAAAAACTGGGAAGAGGACGATCCCACTGGACCCTGCCCCGCCGCCCAGGATGCCGCCGATGCCGAGCAGGTTTGCCAACGGATCGGCATCGCTTTTTACGCGCGCAATTTTGCCGCGGAATATTGGGACGGCGTGTTCCAGCATTTCATTGCCGAATATCAGGCCGGACGCACGCCCAATCCGGATGTGCTGTGCAATCGTGAAATCAAGTTCAAGACGTTTATCGAGCACGCCGCCGATCTTGATTACGCGCAGATCGCCACCGGTCACTATGCGCGTTCGGACTGCATCGACGGCCGCTATCGCCTGCTGCGCGCCGTCGATGACAACAAAGACCAAAGCTATTTTTTGCACGCGATCAGCCAGCAGGCACTGGCGTGCACGCGGTTTCCGATTGGCCACCTGCGAAAACCCGAGGTGCGCCAGATCGCCGCCGCCGCAGGCTTGACAACGGCAACGAAAAAAGATTCCACCGGCATTTGTTTTATCGGCGAACGCCGCTTCCGAGAGTTCCTGGGACGCTATGTCGAAACCGCCACCGGTGCCATCGAGACGCCCGCAGGCATCGTCATCGGCGAGCACGTCGGCATCAGCTTCTACACCATTGGCCAGCGCGAAGGCTTGGGGGTCGGCGGTCGCCGCGATGCCGGGCCCCAAGCCTGGTATGTAGTCGGCAAGGATCGCGCGCGCAATGTGTTGATTGCGGTCCAGGGCGGCGAGCATCCGCTGCTCTATTCGCAGCGTCTCACTGCCGACGGCGCCACCTGGGTGGCGGGAGCAGCGCCGGCATCGGCGTTTACGTGTACCGCCAAAACCCGCTATCGGCAGCCCGATCAAAATTGCACGGTGCAGGTACACGCCGACGCCAAATTGCAGGTGACCTTCGACCGGCCCCAACGTGCCGTAACCCCCGGCCAGTCGGTGGTGTTTTATCGCGATCAAGAATGTCTGGGCGGCGCCGTGATTCAGACCACCGATGCCGTTTACGGCGGCTGGGTGGAGGAATGAAAACCGCTGCCATCATTGCCCTGGGCGCGCTGATGCAATGCCTGCATCAGGTGGATCGACTGGCGCAACAAGGCAACTGGGACGAGGCCGAAGTACGCCCCTTGATCGACAGTCTGTTTCATCTGGATGCCAATTGTGCCGCCGACGTCTACGGCGGCGTCGCCGCGATCCATCCGGGTCTGCATGGCCTGATCCGCGAGCTGGACGGCAACGCCAGCGACGCCCACCTGCTGCGCATGGCAGTCACCGTGCTGCAGGCGGAACGCAAATTATCCCGTCGCCGCGGCCTGCTGGATTTGATCGCCGAACGGATCCGCTCCGCGGAACGCGCCCGCGATGCTTTCGGCCTGATCCACGACAACGTCATCGAGCGCATGAGCGCGGCCTACACCGAGACTTTGAGCACGCTCAATCCGCGCGTTATCGTGCCGGGCCAGCCGGAGCAACTCAGCCAGCCGCGCAATGTCTGCCGGATTCGCGCCCTGCTGCTCGCCGCCGTCCGCGCCGCCGTGTTGTGGCGGCAATCCGGCGGCAATGGCTGGCGCCTGTTACTGCATCGTCGGCGCATTCTGGAGCAGGCCCGGCAGCTGTTGACAGGCTGAGCTGGGTGGCGCGCAGTACCTTGAGACTTTTGTCTACGCGGCGTTCGCGAATGGCTTCACGCGGGCGACTTTCTTGGCGACCACAGTGGAACGCCGTGCCAGTTCGAGTTCGTAGTGACTCTGCAAATTCATCCACCACTGTGGGTCCACGCCGAAGAATTTTCCCAGCGCTAGCGCCGTAGGCGCGGTTACTGCACGCAGGCGCTTTACCAACTCGTTGACGTGGCGCGGGCTCATCTGGCACTCCTTGGCCAATCGGTATTGGCTCATGTGCATCGGTAGCAGAAATTCTTCTGCCAATATGTCCCCTGGGTGCACCGGTGGACGCTGCTTGTTGATCGTTGCCATCACGAGCTCCAAAAGTTGATCAAGCCGACCAAACGCTGGTTGAAGAGAGTGTATTGAACTTCAGTGGTAATCAACGATTTCGACATCGTAAGCGTCGCTGCCCTGCCAGCGAAAACACAGACGATATTTGCCGTTGATCCGTATGCTGTGTTGTCCTTTGCGAGTACCCAGCAACACCTCCAAACGGTTGCCGGGCGGCACCGCCAAGTCTGCCAGGCGGGTGACCGTGGCCAGCTGCGTTAGTTTGCGCTCGGCCACCGCGTGGATGCTGGCCGGGAACGCCCGTGGCGAGCCACCATGGTAGATCCGCTCGGTGTTCGGACAACGGAAGCTAACGATCATCTCGATCTCCGCACCTGGTTCGATCATAACGAGAGTCGTTATTACGGACAAGCACGGAGGCAAGCTGACGCGCTGGCCGCCCGCGCCGCCAACCCCACCGATTTCGAATCGACTGCGTTCCGACTACGAACTTTTGGGGTTTCACCCCACCACGACCGGGCGCGGCGTTATCTCCAGATCAAGCGCGCTGGCAAGCCGCCGGTAGCTGCAAGCGCTGGCCAACGCGAATCAGGTACTGCGGCGGTCGCAGTTGATTGGCGGCAGCCACCGGCGCCGCCGCGCAGCCAAGGCGTTTCGAGATGCTGTGCAGGGTCTCGCCTTTTTGCACGACATGGGTTTTGCCAGCCACACCAGTGCGCCGCGGCCGCTGCGGAGACCTGGCTGCCAGCGGCTTGCGGGCATCGTGCAATTCCACGCTGCGTGCCGCCAGCAGGCCGCTACGACAACGGGCGGCGTAAGCGGCGGCCGCTGCTTTCGGCACATCCAGCGTGGTGCCTTCGGCGATTCGGGTATCGGCTTGGGTGCGGGGATTGAGGTTGCGCAGCGTGCGAAACCAGCCGCGTGGGTTGCCAAATTGCCCCATGCAGACGGCAAGCTCGTTGATCGAGGCGGCGTGTTCCAGGGTAATGCTCGATGGGCTGGCATCGATCACCGGAAACACCAGCCCGTAGTCGTCCGGATGCAGATACAGCCAAGCCGCCGCCAATACCATCGGCACGTAGTCGCGGGTCTCTGGCGGCAGCGCGTTGTACACCCGCGGTTCCCAGAACGAATGACCGCCGCCACCGGCCAGGCGACCGACCCGGCCCTCGCCGCCGTTGTAGGCCGCCAGCGCCAGCTCCAGATCGTCATTGAAGACCCGAAACTGGTCGTTGAAGTAGGCCACATTGGCTTCGGTGATCCGACGCGCATCAAAACGCTCATCAAAACTGCCGTTGAGCGAGAGACCGTAACGCGACGCCGTGGCCGGCATGAACTGCAGCAGGCCCGCCGCCCCAGCCCGCGAAACCGCGTGTACCTTGCCACCGGATTCCTTCGCCAGCAACCCAAACAACAAGGCCTCGGGCAGGCCGGCGGACTCGTACACCGGCCACATCCGATGGCGCAAATACTGGTAGTTCTCGTGCGTATCCAACAGATTCGGCCGCATCCAGGTCAGCCATTCCTCGATCGACGCTTTAACCGCCTCGTTGACGCGGATCACGTCGTCGAGCTTGCGCCCTTTGAGCAAAGCCACGCTGCGCGCCACCTCCGGCAGTTGCGCCAATGGCACCACCGGATGGGCATCGACCAGCGCTTCTTCGACCAGCACTTCGTCGCTGCTGTCGTCGGCACGGCGGCCGACCAGGGCCAACTGCATGCGCTCGAGCGCGCGCGATTGCGCGGCCAGGGCCATGGCGGTATCACAACCGCTTTCAGCAACGCAGGCAGCAACCACCGCATCCAAATGGCGACGGGCCGAGTTCAGCGCGTCTTCGTCGGCCTCCTGATCGGCGTGCAACCACTCGCCCAGCGCTTTTTCAAACGCCACCTCGGCCGCACCCAGATCGCCATTGGGCAGCGTCGACGCCAGGGATGGCGGACGAGCCCATGGATGGGCGACGAGCCCATGGATGGGCGAGGTAGGCCGCGTCGGGAACTGGCGGCCGAGGTAGGCCGCGTCGGGAACTGGCGGCCGACGTCTCCAACGCCGCGCGTGGCGGGCTGCTGGCACACGCCAGCAGGCAGAGGCAAAGCCCACTCAAAATCAGACATCGAATCATCGCCAAACCCCGATCAGTCCGCACGCACGGTAACTTGCGAGCGGCCACCCGGCAAGCACCGCGCAACCGCGTAGCGCGGATGCGGCGATGTCGCCCTTTGTGGGAAGGCCACTTTTGTGGGAGTACCGACAAGCGTCGCGATTTCGCTATCGAATCCAGATCGCGACGCTTGTCGACGCTCCCACAACGGCAGTACCTATCGGCTCCGGCGCGACGCGCCTTGCGACCTTCTCGCCAATCACTGCGCGCTACTCGCGCCCACCCTCGCGCCAGCTTTGGTCGGTGATTGCGGATGATTTTCAGTATGTTTCACCCCATTCTTTGCTACAGTCGCGCCGCATACCGGTACTGGTACCAACAACGTTTGTTCTGGCCGAGGGGAATCCGATGAAACGCAGAATCGTATTCGCGCTGGTGTTTGCAGCGATGGTCAATCCAGTCTTGGCGCAACCGAGTTCCGGGCTACCAGAGGATTCCCCGCTGACCACACCGAGCGTGCCGCTCACTTATGTGGGCGGCAACGGTCGCGTGTCGATCGGCATCGACCAGGATGGCAATAATCAGGGCGAGGCCATGCGGGTATTTGCGGCCGATGATGGCGAGAGCGCTTTGGTTGCTCAGCTGTGGTGGCAGAACGGCGGTGCCGGCGGCTTGCAGCTTGATTACAACTGGCTGTGGGGCGCCCTCACTGCGGCGCAACTGCGTGAACAGCCACAAAAAGCGTTGGTGGCAAAACTCTCGTTCGCGATCGATCAGAACGCCAACAACGACCGCAAGGCAACGGTCTCGTTCGGGGTCGAACGCAATGACTATTTTCTCAGTAGCTATGTTTCCGCCGCTGCCAGCAGTGGCCGCAACACCGGCAGCTTGATCGACGAGCAGATCAATACCCTGACCGGTACCGATGACATCGGCCGCTTCACCCAGTTGCAGACGGTCCAGCAGCTCACGCCGATCACAACCAAACCCTACGGCGTCGGCACCGGCTTGCGCTTCGGTCGTTTTTTTGATGGCTTGGCGCTGCGGGCCACGGCCGGGCTGGATTACGAAGACGGCGCCCAGGGCGCCCACCAGGCGCGCCTGTCGCTGGCGCTGGACAAGTACCTGGGTCGGCGCGGTTGGAGCGTCACCGGCCAAGCCGAACATAGCGAGATCAGCGATGCGTTCGGCCAAACCCAGAACGATGATCAGGTCTCGGTGTTGCTGCGCTACGAGTTTGGTGGCCAGGGTGCGTTCGTACCCACCAACCAGGTGGCGGGCCCGGCGGCGGTCCGCCGTGCCCTGCGCTCGCCGATCAGCGTCCATCCGCGCACGGTCAATGTCTATCGGTCACGGCAAGGCGTACCCACCACGATCACTACCGTGGGCACTCGCCAATATCTGGATCGCACGCCGATCGCGGTGGCCGACAGCTTCGTCGTGGCGGCCAATTCGACCGGTACGCTGATCGATGTGCTCGCCAATGACAGCGACCCGGATGGCCAGGCGTTGCAGATCACCGCCGTATCGACGCCGGCCCACGGCAGCGCGCAGATTGTCGGCAATATGGTGATGTATATGCCCACTGCTGGCTTTGTCGGCGCCGATAGCTTCAGCTATACCGTCAGCGATCCGAGCGGCTTGAGCGCCACCGCTGCGGTCGGCATCAGCGTGCAGCCGGTGGTGGTCAACAACCCGCCGGATGCCAAAGATGACAGCGCCAGCACCAGTGCCAATACCCCGATCACCATCGCCGTACTCGCCAACGATACCGATGCCGATGGTGATGCGCTGACGATTACGGCGGTAACGCCATCCACGGCGGGTGGCAGCACGCAGATTACGCCGGATGGCCGGGTCACCTATACGCCGCCACCGGCATTCAGCGGCAGCGACCGCTTTACCTACAGCATCAGCGACGGCCGCGGCGGCAGCGATAGCGCCAGCGTTGCGGTCAGTGTCATCGCCCTCAACCAGCCGCCGATCGCGCTCGCCGATAGCGCCACTACCGCACCCGGCGTAGCGGTAACGATTGCCGTGCTCGACAACGATTCCGACCCGGACGGCGATCCACTCAGCGTCATCAGCATCAGCCAGCCGTCGTCAGGCAGCGTCACCCTCAATGGCAACGGCAGCATTGATTATCTGCCCAACGCGAGCGCTAGCGGTGCCGACAGTTTTAGCTACACCATCAGCGATGGTCGCGGCGGCAGCGCCAGTGCGTCGGTGACCATTACCATCGTGGCGCCGATCAACAACCCGCCGATTGCCAATGCCGACAACGCAACCGCCACCCCACTAACGCCGGTCGTGATCAACGTGCTCGCCAACGATTCCGATCCGGATG
>PEUI01000336.1 GCA_002785585.1 Lysobacterales bacterium CG02_land_8_20_14_3_00_62_12 | reverse complement strand
CACCGTGTGGCGTTGAGTTTGGGCAGCAATCTAGACGCGGCGGTGCATTTGCCAGCGGCCATCGCCGCTTTGCGCGAACGCTTTACGGTGCTCGCCGAGTCGCCGGTGTATCGCAATCAGGCCGTCGGTTTTGCCGGCGCCGATTTTTTCAATTCGGCGGTCATCATCGATTGCGATCTGGAACCATTGGCGCTGCACGCCTGGCTGCACGCACTCGAAGCGGCGCACGGTCGGCGCCGCGATCAGCCAAGATTTTCCGACCGCCCGCTGGATATCGATATCGTGTTGTTCGATGATCTGGTGCTGGCCGGCCCCGGCCCCTTGCAGATTCCACGCGCCGAGCTGCAATACGCGTTTGTGTTGAAGCCGCTGGTCGATATCGCAGCGGATTGGGCGCTGCCGGAGGGCGGTCCGACGCTGGCCCAATTGTGGGCGGTGCACGCCGAGCGCGGCGACCCACGTTGGTCAGCGCGGGCCCAGTGCGGTGGTTCGGCAGTCGCTGATGGGGAAGCGCCGCTGGCGTCGCGATGAGGTGACCATTTCAGCCATCGCGGCGACCCGCAGCGTGCCCGCCACCACGATCGCAAGGCCAGCCGTTTTCAGAGCGAGCGGCCACCATCGACGCGCAATATTTGGCCGGTGACAAAAGGGGCATCACGCAAAAAAAACAAGGCCGCGGCGGCAATATCGGCGGGGCTGCCGACGCGACGCAACGGTGTTTTGGCAATCAATTCGGCTTGACCGCCAGCGTCCTTGCCGGTCTCCGGCCAGAGCACCGCACCCGGGGCGATGCCATTGACGCGTACCTCGGGGGCCAGTTCTTTGGCGAGACTCAAGGTCATCATGGCGAGCGCCGCTTTGGCCATGCAATACACCGAATGCGCCGCCAGTGGACGTTCGGCGTAGATGTCGATCAGGTTGAGAATGGCGCCGTGCGCGGCTTTCAGCGCCGGTGCGGCCGCTTGCGCCAGGAAGAACGGTGCCTTGGCATTGCTGGCGAACAGGTCGTCCCAGTCAGCGACCGCGATGCGGCCGAACCGGGTTGGATAAAACGCCGAGGCGTTGTTGATCAGGACATCGAGGCGACCAAAGTGCGTGAGCACCCGGTCGATCAATATCGGTAGTTGCGCCAGATCGTTGAGATCGGCTGGCAACACCACACAACTGCCGGGCCGGATCGCTTGCAGGCGGGCGCCGAGCGCTGCCGCTTCCCGGCCGGAATGTCGATAGTGCAGGGCGATGGCGTAACCGGCGGCGTGCAAGTGCTCGGCGATGACGGCGCCGACCCGACGCGCGGCGCCGGTGATCAAGACCACGGGCGCGGAGGATGCGTTCATCAAGTGCCTTTGGGGGTGGCTGCCGAAAGGCCATTGTCGCCGATACCATGGGCTATCGAACATCGGGAATTGGATATGTCGGCAAGTCAAACCCCTGGCCACCGCAGCGCGACACTGGCATCCCCGGGGGCCGCCGAGCAGGCGCATAGCGAGCGTTTGACGGCTTTGATCCGCAGCGAAATCCGGGCGCACGGGTCAATTCCGTTCTGGCGCTTCATGGAGTTGGCGTTGTATGCGCCCGGGCTTGGCTACTACAGCGCCGGCAAGACCAAGTTCGGCGCCAGCGGCGATTTCATCACCGCCCCCGAGCTGGGCGAACTGTTTGCGCGCACCGTGGCGCGCGCCACCGCCAATGTGCTGAGCGCCGATTCGGCAACGCATTTTTTGGAGGTCGGCGGTGGCACCGGGAGCTTCGCCGCGACCGCGCTGGCCGAGTGGGAGCGCCTCGGCACGCTGCCACGGCGCTATCGCATTCTCGAACGCAGTGCCGAGCTACGCGAGCGCCAACAGGCGACACTCAGCGCCCGCGTGCCGCAGTTGCTGCATCGCGTGGATTGGCTGGATACGCCGCCGGAGACGCGCTGGCGCGGCGTGCTATTCGCCAACGAAGTGATTGACGCCTTGCCGGTGCATCGTTTCGTGGTGCGCGCGGGCGAGCTGCGCGAATGCCAGGTGGCGCTGGATGCGGCCGATCAATTGTGTTTCCAGGAGCGCGACGCCGATGGCATGCTGATCGCGGCCGTCGCCCATCTGGCGGCCGATCTCGATGGGCCGTTGGCCGAGGGTTATCAGTCGGAAGTGCTGCCGCAGTTGCCGTATTGGATCGACGCGGTTTGCGGCACGCTCGAAGCCGGTATCGCGGTGTTCATCGACTACGGCTATCCACGCCGCGAATATTATTTGCCGGAGCGCAACCGCGGCACGCTCAGTTGTCATCGGCAACACCGGATGCACACCGATCCGTTGCGCTGGCCCGGTTTGCAGGACATCACCGCCTGGGTGGATTTCACCGCGCTCGCCGAAGCTGCCACCGGCATCGGATTGCCGTTGGCGGGGTTTACCACGCAGACGCAATTCTTGATTGCGGCCGGTCTGCTCGACCTGTGGCAGGTCGAGCAATTGGCGGTTGATGAGGCCGGGCGCTTGCGTCTGACCGAAGAGCTCAAACGACTGACCTTGCCGGCCGAAATGGGGG
>PEUI01000363.1 GCA_002785585.1 Lysobacterales bacterium CG02_land_8_20_14_3_00_62_12 | reverse complement strand
CAGCAGATGCGTCAATACAAGACCTGACCCCTGCTCTATGAATCGGGACATGGCACGGCTCCGGTACTGCGAATATCTGAATTATATCATATAGATCAACGAGTTAACTGGCAAATAGCATGACATTTTGTGCCGTAGGGGACAGGGAAAGTCCGACAGGCTGCTAGATTCCCGGCCCGCGGCTGCGGCTACCGGAGCGGGTTTCCCACCCGCTAGAACACGCGGGCTTGCTTGGCCGCTACCAAGACGCGACCCCGGCTCTTTTCGTTTCACTCCAATGCGCGGGACATCCACCCTGGCCTTGACTTCACCTCGCCTGACCAGCCCCAATCAGAAAACATTTCTACATACGACTCAAGGTCGAATTGCTCCTCCGAATATGGATTATCCAAGATAGAATACCCGAAACCAGCTTGAATTATCTCGTCTACGTGTTCACTTACATTTTTGAACGAATCAAACATTAACATCCCATTTTCCGCTCCGAGCGCTGGAATTTTTGCAACACTTTGGAGTTTTTTTCCATTTGACAAAATAAATATAAATCCAAATTCTATATTCAGATCTAACATCTCGCATGCTTTTAGCAACCATTCTAATCGTTTACTCACTTTTTATCCTTGACTGGAATGTGATCAACAGGTCCTACGTAACCATGTGGTGCTTGAGATGATGCGGCTCCTGTGGGGTGGGCTTCAGGGCCACGTACTTTATTTGTCGGAAATGGGTCCGGCAGCTTCTTGTTGAGATCCTTGAACGCCTTCATGTCACCTGACGTTATTCCTGTTTTTTTGTCAGCCTTCGCCATATCAACTAAAGCCTGTTTCTCCTTACTGAAAACCTTCCCAGCATCCGCCGCCTTCTCTACGCTCTTTGCCACTTCCACAACCCGCTCAACCTTCTGCGCACCTTCGATGGCATGCGCGGCAGCACTGATGCCTGGCACCGGTGACACCACGCCGACAACGTCAATAACCACATTGAGTGCGGCCAGTCCGATGCCCTCACCGGAGCTGATCGAGTTGGCCAGCTCAATCGCATCGGCCACAAAGAACGCAATCTCAATGGGACTCCGCCCATCCGGATCCGTAAACCGATAGGGGTTGTTGTTGGCGTACCAATACCGACTGAAGTTGCTGCCGTTGCTGGTGTCAACCCCGACCGGGTCAACCGACAAGAATCTGCCGATCACCGGATCGTAATAGCGTTGCTGGGCGTACACCAGCCCGGTGTCCGCGTCCATTTCGTGGCCAGTGTAGCCGAGGCCATCGATCGGTGCGGAATAGGCTTCGCCGTAGGGCGCGTAGTCATTGCGCTGGCTGACGATGCCGCTGGCATTGCTCTCGGCGACGATGCTGCCCAGGGCATCGGTGTGCAGGTAGACATCCGGCTGCGGCACGCCGTTGCTGGTTTTGGTTTGTGCCAGAAGGGGGTTGCCCAGCGCGCATGGGTTGGCGGTGAACGCAGCGGTTCTTAACGGCGACGGCCGGTCACCCCAACCAACCCCACCACAACGCCAACCACCCAAACCGTGCTCCGCTTCCGGCCTTGTTGGGCATCGCTGCGCTTAAGCCCAACCTATGGGGCACTGGCGGCCAACAAGCCGGGACCGGCGCTGTCGAGTAGCACTCGGGAGCGTGCGTTCCGTCGCTGAGCTTGTCGGCGGCGCGCGCGTTTGCGGAGAGTGGGATCGGCAGATGCGTGCGTTGGAGCGGATTGCCGTGGTTGGCGTAAGGTGTAAGTGATGGTCTTAATCGCGGTGGTGAACATGATGCGATGCTAAACAGTGACCCGTTAATTTCCGCAAGTGGATGCAAATCCCGGATTGCGCTGCGCTGCATCCGGGCTACTTGCTGCAAG
Organism: Lysobacterales bacterium CG02_land_8_20_14_3_00_62_12; assembly: GCA_002785585.1. Taxonomy (GTDB): domain Bacteria; phylum Pseudomonadota; class Gammaproteobacteria; order Xanthomonadales; family Ahniellaceae; genus 0-14-3-00-62-12. The sequence continues at coordinate 2,775 of PEUI01000363.1, read as the reverse complement.
TTTGTTGGTGTCAACGCACTTTAGAAATGTCCCCTCTGGGGCTCGTCGAAAAAATATTGTCGAGTGAGGTGGATTTGTTCGGCGGCGTGGTCGCAGCGATTGACGGCGCTGCGAAAGTCGCTGGCATGCGACGCCAGGGATGGCGGAGGTAGGCCGCGTCGGGAACTGGCGGCCGACGACGCCAGGGATGGCGGAGGTAGGCCGCGTCGGGAACTGGCGGCCGGGTCGTGGTCGCGGGCGTACCAGGCCAGGTGTTTGCGGGCGATGCGGACGCCTTGCGGTTCGCCGTAGAAGGCGTGCAGTTGTTGCAGATGTTCGATCAGGAGGGCGCCGATGTCGGCGCGATCCGGCGCTTGGAGCACTTGGTCGGTGGCGAGGTAGTGGTTGATTTCGCGGAAGATCCACGGTCGGCCCTGGGCGGCACGGCCGATCATTACGGCGTCGGCGCCGGTGCGGTGCAAGACGCTGGCCGCTTGTTGCGGCGAGTCGATATCGCCGTTGGCCAGGATCGGTATCGCCACTGCCTGTTTGATTTCAGCGATGGTGTCGTATTCGGCCTGACCCTGATACAGGTCGGCGCGGGTGCGGCCATGCACGGCGAGTGCGGCGATGCCGCAGTCTTCGGCGATGCGGGCGATCTGCACGCCATTTTTGTGCTGGCGATCCCAGCCGGTGCGGATTTTGAGCGTGACCGGTACGCTGACCGCTTGCACGACGGCGCGCAGGATGCGCTCGACCAGGCGTTCGTCCTGCAGCAGCGCCGATCCGGAAAATACGTTGCAGACTTTCTTCGCCGGGCAACCCATGTTGATATCGATGATCGCGGCGCCGTGTTCGACATTGAAGCGGGCGGCGGCGGCCAGCATGATCGGGTCGTAGCCCGCAATTTGCACGCTGACCGGTGTTGGTTCACCGGCGTGATCCAGCCGCAGGCGGGACTTGCGCGTATGCCAAAGACCGGGGTCGGCAATGGTCATTTCGCTGACGGTGAGGCCAGCGCCCAGGCGGCGGCACAATTGCCGGAAAGGTTTGTCGGTGACCCCGGCCATCGGTGCCAGCACCACCCGGGAGGCGATGCGATAGCGGCCAATGTAAAAGCCGACATCGCCGCTTGCGGGTGCTTCGATGGTGCTTGGCAGGGCTTCGTTCATCGCGCGCCGGGAGACGATAACGGATCGCCAAAGCGCGCGCGCACGGCAGCGAAATCCGGCATGGCCGGTGCGGTGCCGGGTTTTTCCACCGCCAATGCGGCTACTCGATTGGCGTGTTGCACGGCCAGCCGAAATGGCCGGTCGGCATAGCGCAGCAGGCCAGCGGCGAGGCCGCCGTTGAAGGCATCGCCGGCGCCGGTGGTATCGATCACGGTGACCACTTCGGCGGGCAGGGCGTAGTAGGCATCCGTATCGCCGCGCTGGTCGCCGCTGGCGTGGGAGACCAAGCAGCCGTGCTCGCCCAGGGTGAGGATGATCGTGCCGACGCCGGTGCGGCGGCACAGCGCGTGCAAGTCGGCGGCGGGCAGCTCCCAGTAGCGGGCGGGCAGGGTGCAGCCAAAGCACTGCTGCATCAGGTGCGCGAACTCGGTTTCATTGGGCGTGAGCAGGTCCGCCGCCTGCACCAGGTCGCGGCTGATGCCAGCGTTGATCGGGGCTGGGTTGAGCAGACTGGTCACGTTGGCGGCGCGGGCCAGCCGCAGTGCCAGTGCGGTGGCGTCGAGGTTGCATTCCAGTTGGCAGACCAACACCCGCGCCTGGGCGATTTCGGGCTGGTGGCGCTGTACGAAGTTTCCGGAAAGTTTTTCGTTGGCGCCGAGCGCGACGCAGATCAAATTGCGACCTTCGCCATCGACGACGATGCTGGAGGCGGCGGTGCTGGCATCGCGGCGGATTTCCCAATCGGCATCGAGGCCATCATCGGTGGCAAAGCGTTTGGCCGTGGCGGCCATGGCGTCGTCGCCGAGTGCGCCCAAAAACAGCGTGCGGGCGCCTTGACGATGCGCGGCGATGGCCTGATTGAAGCCCTTGCCACCGGCGCCGGTGGTGAACCTGCCGATGCGCGATTCACCCGGGGCGGGAAAACGGTCGGTCTGCCAGCAGTGGTCCTGCACATAGCTGCCAACGACCACGACCTCGAAGGGCGACACCGCTGCTGACCTAGCGGAACTGCGTCAGCACGCCGGCGATGGTCGCGGTCATGAAAGTGGCCAGCGAGCCACCCAGCACCGCGATCAAACCGAAGCGTGCCAGATCGGCGCGACGTTCCGGTGCCAGGCTGCCGATGCCGCCGATCTGGATGGCGATCGAGGAGAAATTGGCAAATCCGCACAGCGCGTAGGTCAGTATCAATTTGGTGTGTTCGCTGATTTGGCCGACGCCATCGCCCACCGTCGTGACCGACAATTCCAGATAGGCGACGAACTCGTTGATGACGATCTTTTGTCCGATCAAACCACCAGCGATGACGCAGTCGTCCCAAGGTACGCCGATCAGCCAGGCAATCGGCGACAACAGCGTGCCGAGGATGCTGCCCAAGTTGATCGCCAGCGGGGTGGTGCGGCCGATGTTGATCCAGTGGGTCAGGCCACTGAAATCGGCGACCCAACCGATCATTGCGTTGAGCAAGGCGATCAACGCGATAAACGCCAGCAGCATGGCACCGATGTTCAACGCCAGTTTCAGACCATCGGCGGCGCCGGAAGCGGCGGCATCAATGATATTGGCGGTGGTGCGTTCCACTTGCACCTTGACCGCGCCACGGGTCAGCGGTTGCCCGGTTTCC
>PEUI01000058.1:5384-16273 GCA_002785585.1 Lysobacterales bacterium CG02_land_8_20_14_3_00_62_12 | reverse complement strand
GTGACGCTTTGTGCAACGACGCAGGCGGGCGATAAGGACCAGCAAGATGGGCAAGTTATTTCTGCGCGACGCCTAAGTGGCGGATTCGCACTTGTTATGGCGAGTTCCGCCAACGCAGCGGTGTCGCGTTTGGTGGGAGCGTCACTGCGCGGCGTCCGGGCTACCGCCACTTCCTCTCGATCAGGGGCTGGGCCGCACCGCGTAAACGCTGGTGGTGCCGCTAACGCTGTTGCCAACGATCAGCAGGGAATCGGCCGTGGGCGAGGCGCTGATCGGGACGAACACCATCGAATCCGGGCCCAGATCGCCAACTTCCGGATTGGTATCGGCAAAACCGTCACCGTTGGTATCGGCGGTGGCCACCGGCACGTTGAAATTGCGCTCGGTTTTGTAGTCGATAAAGCGCGGCGTGAGCAGGTTGTTGTCGAGCGCGTAGACCATGATGCCGCCGACTTCGTGCAGGCCGATAAAGGCGAAGGTGGCACCATCGATCTGGCCCAGGGCGAGCGCCGAGGGCGCCGGACCGGAATCGTCCGAGCGGCTGCCGCCGCTGCCATTGGCATTGGCCGCGCTGTTGAAATTGCTACCCAGGCGTTCGGCGGTGATGCGCTCAAAATCGTTGGCCGAGTCGTTGGCGATGGTGCCGGTTACCCGGAAGATGGAAAACGACCGCGTGCCATAGGCCAACAAGGCTTCGTGATCCGCGTCGGCGGGCACGGTACTGGTGGCGGCCGCATTGCCTTCGGTCGCCGATACCTGCAAGCGACCCAGGTTGGTTGCCTGCTGCAACTCGGCGGCGTTCGGGAATACCACCGGATCGAGCGTCAAATCGGCGACCCGGGCGCGCTCGTCGAAGCTGGGCAGCACCCGCGGTGCGCCGGTGTTGGCGGTGAGAATCAGCACCTCGACATTGTTGCGGAACACCGCAATGGCACCCGGTTGGAAATACCCCTTGACCGGCTGGTTACGCAGCACCGGCGGATTGTTCAGATCGCTGGCTTCCAGGCTGTTGCCCGGCACGTTGTAGTCGCGGGTGCCAAACGGCAGGATCGACTCGATCCGGGCGGGCAATAGCGCGACGGTGGCAAAGGCGTTGTTTTTTTGCAGGCTGACGTAGGCGCGGGCATTGACGCCGGTGCTGACCGACTTCGGTTCGAAGTCCTGCGCGCGGGTGGCCACCGGCAGCGGGGCCGGCTTCTCGATGACGCGCACGCCGGGCAAAATCTCGGACTCGCGCGAGGTCGTCGGAATCGGCGTAATGCCGGTCACGTTGAACTCGGCAAAACCGAGCACGCTGATCGACGGCGGCGCCGTTGTCGCCGGTGGCGTCGGCACCGGACTCAGGTTGACCACGCTGATCGAGCCTTCGGGATCGACGCTGTAATCCGCCGCGGGCTCGCCGGCATCGGCGGTGATGACAAATTGGCCGTCCTGACTGAAGCTGACCGCACCCGGACCCACACCGGTGGCCAGCACCGTGATCAAGCTGCGATCACTGGCGTTGTAGATGGCGACGGCGCCGGGCGCATCGACCGCGATACCGAGCACGGTCACCGCGATCCGATCCTTGTCGGTGACGCTGCCAAACGCATCGAACACGGCCACCGCGCTGACCTGGCCCAGGGCATGACCGAGCGCCGTTGCAGCGTCGCCACTGGCATCGATCTGGGCGATGCGCTGCGGGCTCGCGGGCGTGCTCAGGCTGAGCACATCGACCCTATTGGCCGCGCGATTGGCGACCAGTGCCTGCTTGGCTTCGCCGTACCAGGACAAGGACGCGGCCGCGCCCGCATCGAATTGCCCGGTGCTGAAACGACCGAGAAAATTGAGCGTGACCGCCTGCGGCGGGAACTGTGGTGGCGGTGGCGGCAAACTGACGCCGCTATTGCTGTTGCCGCCGCAGGCGGTCAAAACCGAAAGGCCCAGCAGCAATGCGGGCGGCAAGCATCTTGAAACCACAGCCATGAAAAACTCCTCGTTGATGACTTCGCCTGGCCTTGGATGGGCAGACCCGCAGCGGCGGATCGGGCACCACCCAACGCAAGCCGCCGTCTGGATCGAGCCGATCTTGCCCGCAGCGAAATCGCGGCGCGAAAGGACGCCATGGTAAACGATCAGCCGCTCCGGCACAGCGTCGGGCGACGCTGCCACTTTAAGCGGCGCAATTCGCCCCTATCTGCCGTTCATGTTGGATCTCACCCCACCGCCACCCCCCACCGCCGAACAGGCGCGAGCGCTGCATCGACGCTTTGTGCAGTCGGTGCAGATCGTCAGCATCTTTGTTGGTCTGCTCTGGCTCTTGCTCTGGGCGCTCGACCAACAGCATGTCGATGTCAGCCAGTTTGGCATTTACCCCGGACGCCTATCATCCTGGCTCGGGCTGGTCACCGCGCCGTTGGTGCATGGCGGCGTCGAGCACCTGTTGGCCAATTCGTTTGGCCTGATGATCCTCGGCGTGCTGACGCTCTATCGCTATCCGCAATCGGCGCCGATTGCCATTCCGTTGATCTGGCTGCTTTCCGGTGTCGGCACCTGGCTGATCGGCAGACCCTCGTACCACATCGGTGCCAGCGGCCTCAGCCATGGTCTGATGTTCTTTGTGTTCATCTCCGGATTGATCCGCCGCGACCGCACCTCGATCGCGGCCGCCATGCTGTCATTCATGTTTTTTGGCGGCATGTTGCACTCGATCTTGCCGCAGGAGGAAGGCGTCTCGTTCGAATATCACTTGTCCGGTGCGCTGGCTGGCGTGCTGTGCGCGGTACTGCTGCGCCGCCGCGATCCGGCCCCGGCACGACGCAAATATAGCTGGGAGATCGAGGCCGAACGCGACGCCGAGCTCGAAGCCCTGGCCCGCGACAGCGAACTGGATCTGCCGCGCCCTGAGCAGGTGCCGGTATTGTGGCAGCGCCCGGATACCGAGTCGGCGCGCGGCCAACTGCTGCCATTTCCCGAACGGCGGCCACCGGCGTCGGCGGTGCCGAGTGTTCGCATCGACCCCGCCGACGATCAGCCGCCGACCCGGCATTGATCGGTCGGCGCGATCCGGCGGCGGCTGCAATCGCGCAACCTCAATCGCGCAACCGCACGCCGCGCAGCCGCAGGGCGTTGCTGACTACCGACAGCGAAGACAGACTCATCGCCAACGCCGCCAGCATTGGGCTCAGCAAAATGCCGAATAGCGGATACAAAAGCCCCGCCGCGATCGGCACGCCGATGGCGTTATAGGCAAAAGCGAAGGTGAGGTTCTGCCACATGTTGCGGACCGTCGCCTGCGAAATCTGCCGCGCCCGCAGGATGCCGCGCAGGTCGCCCTTGACCAAGGTGACTTGCGCGCTGGACATGGCGATATCGGTGCCGGTGCCCATGGCAATACCGACATCGGCCGCGGCCAGCGCCGGGGCATCGTTGATGCCGTCACCGGCCATGGCAACCCGGCGGCCTTCGGCTTTCAGGCGGGCGACCAAAGCGGCTTTGTCGGCCGGCCGCACCCCGCCGTAGAACTCGTCGATGCCCAGTTGTGCCGCCACCGTCACCACCGTCGCCTGGCTGTCACCGCTCGCCATCACGATGCGTAGACCCTCAGTACGCAGCGCCGTGATCGCCGCCGGCGTGCTGGTCTTGACCGGATCGGCGACCGCGAGCAGGCCGACGACCCGATCAGCCACCGCCAGATAGATGGTGCTGGCACCTTCGCCACGCAGGCCATCGGCGGCAGCGTTGAGCGCGCTGACATCGGCACCGACCTGTTGCATCAAGGCGGTGTTGCCCAGCGCCAGGCGTTGCCCGCCGACGCGACCGCGCACGCCGATGCCGGTGGCCGATTCAAATTCGGCGGCGGTCTCCAGCGGCAATCCTCGGCGTCGGGCTTCGGCGATGATCGCCGCCGCCAGCGGATGCTCACTGCCCTGATCCAGGCTGGCGGCGAGCCGCAGGACTTCGTCCGCGCTCAGCTCGGCAGCAACCACGACCTCGCGAAACAGCGGTTTGCCTTCGGTCAGCGTGCCGGTTTTGTCGACGATCAGGGTGTCGATCGTGCGCAGGCGTTCGATCGCTTCGGCATCGCGGAACAACACGCCGACCTGGGCGGCGCGGCCGGTCGCCACCATGATCGACATCGGCGTCGCCAGCCCGAGCGCGCACGGGCAAGCGATGATCAACACCGACACCGCGTTGACCACGGCATAGGTCCAGGCCGGTTCCGGGCCGATCAGGCCCCAAATCAAAAACGTGGCGATGGCGCTGGCCAACACCGCAAACACAAACCAGTAACTCACCTGATCGGCAAGCCGTTGCATTGGCGCCCGCGAGCGCTGCGCCAGCGCGACCAGGGCGACGATCTGCGCCAGCACGGTGTCGGCGCCAATCTTGTCGGCGCGCATCAGCAAGCTGCCGGTGCCATTCTGGGTGGCGCCGATGAGCTTGCTGCCGGCAGTTTTCTCGACCGGCAAACTCTCGCCGGTGAGCATCGATTCATCGACGCTGGAACGGCCGTCTAGCACCTCGCCATCGACCGGCACCTGCTCACCCGGACGCACCCGCAGCCGATCGCCCAACTGCACTTCACCGAGCGGCACATCGGCTTCGCTGCCATCGGCCTGCAATCGCCGCGCGGTTTTGGGCGCCAGACCGAGCAGCGCCTTGATCGCTGCGGTGGTGCTTGATCGCGCCCGCAGTTCCAGCAATTGGCCAAGCAGGGTCAGCGAAACAATCACCGCCGCAGCTTCGAAATAGACGCCGACGCGACCGTGCGCACGGAATGAATCCGGAAACAGCCCTGGCACCAACGTCGCCACCACGCTGTAGCCAAACGCGGCCGCGACGCCGGTACCGATCAGCGTCCACATGTTCGGGCGACGGTTGCGGATCGACTGCGCCCAACGCTGAAAAAATGGCCAGCCCGCCCACAGCACCACCGGCGTGGACAACGCGAGCTCGATCCAGCTCTGCGCCGCGCCTGGGAGCCAGCGCAGGCTGTGCCCGAACATGGCCAACGCCAGCACCGCTACCGAGAGCGGCAAGGTCCACCAAAAGCGACGGCGAAAATCTCTTAGCTCAGGATGCTCATCGGCGTCCAGACTCGGCAGCATCGGTTCCAGTGCCATGCCGCAAATCGGGCACGACCCGGGCGCGTCGCGAACGATCTCCGGATGCATCGGGCAGGTGTAGCGGCTGCCCGCTGGCGCTGGTTCCGGCACCGTCGGCGGCGCCGACGCGGCCGGCCAATAACGCTGCGGATCGGCGGAGAATTTGTTCAGACAAGTAGCCGAGCAGAACCGAACTTCGTGGCCCGCGTGTTGCGTCCTGTGCGGCGAATTTGCGGCCACGGTCATGCCGCATATCGGGTCGAGGTCGGCGACGGGCGTGATCGCCGTCGGCGTGGTCGGTGATGGCTTTGAGATCATGGCAACAACTCCTCAGCAGGCACGCCCTTTCCAGTTGCGGGCCGCCTCAAGCCACAGTGTAATCCCACGCTTGGCAACGCTTGGTCTGCCAGCACACCAGGGTGATCGAGGCTTGGCACTTTACTCAAAAAAAAAGCCGGGCATTGCGCCCGGCTGTGATGCGCATCCTGCGGACAAGAACCCGGATCAGAAGCTCATCGTGGCGCCCAGCATGATGGTGTTGAAACCACCGCTGAGAGCATCAAATGAACGATCCTTGTATTGGTCGTAGGTGTAGGTAGCGTTCAAACTCAGCGATTCTTTCAACGCGTACTTGGCGCCCACTTCCAACGTATGCACGGTGTTGTCGATGCGGCCGTCCACGGTCGGAATTGCGGCCAACACCAACCCACTGGCCGTGTTGCCGTTGGATTTCGAATAGGTGTAACCGCCATTGAAGCTCAGCGCATCGTTGGTCTGCCAATCGCCATTGAGCGAGAACACATAGCTATCGACATTGAAGTCAGGCCGATCCAGCGTGACGAACAAGACCGATCTGTTGGGCGCCTCATACCGACGCCGACTCGATTGCAGGAAATAGGCAGTCACGTCATTTTGCATCCAACCAAAATTGGCCGAAGTGTTGATCCACTCGCCGAACGGCTTGCTGAAAGCCAAGCCCGCTGCCCGCTGGATGCGATGTGCGTCTTGATGGGTACGCGGGCCATCTGTCACTGGGGCCGTTAACGCATCAGTGAAGAACTTGGTGGTGTTTTGCTGGTTCTTGTAGTTGAAGTAACCGCTCATCATCCAACCGCTCTGGGCGGCATAGCTGGCCGTGCTTTTCAGCCCGTAGGCTTTTTCCGGTTCGGTAATCAGGCCGGTGTCATCTGCCCAGACATAGGACGGTGTTACCCGCAACAGCAAACCGGCCATCGGTCGGGCAACGAAGTTGGCATACACCTCATCCGACAGGGTTTTCTCGGAATAGAGCGAGCGCTGCGGCTGGATACCATTGAGCCCAGGTACGAGCACTGCGGTCCAGGTCAAATCACGATCGCGATCCTCGCGCTTCCAGCCGGTGGTCAGGCTGGAAGACCAGAATCCCGGCCGGAACGCCGCCGACAGGCCATAGCTGACCGATTGGACATTGTTGATGCGAACGTCCAGTTTCTCGCCCGCCGTGGCACTGACCAAACCGGTGACCGGGAAAGACGATCCATTGCTACGCTCGTAGTACTTGACGTAGCCCTCCAAACCGACGCTACGCATCGCGTTCGAATTGAAGGTGAAAAATGCGTTGTTGGTGTGCAGGTTGCCACGATCATAGCCGAGCGCGATTTGTTGCGCCGAAAACGAATCCTGGTCAAGAATGCTCAGGCCATACCCGGCCGCAAGCGCGGTACTGCCCAGTGTCTTGCTCAGTCGAAAGTTGTTGCTGATCTGGGTACTGTCAGGCACAAACTGCAGCGGCTTGTTACTGGACACCAAAAATGTACTGCTGGATGCAACGTCTGCGATCCGGAAATCCTGGGCTTGATTGTTGAAACGCTCAACTGAGCCTTCATACGAAAGATAAAAATCCATCGGCGAGCCACTGGCACTCAATGTGGTTCGGTTCATGTTTTCGTTGATCGGCATGTTGAAACCACGCCAACGTTGCAAGACTCGCGCCGCAGAACCACTTACGTCGCTGCCACCGAGCACGTAGCTGGCGAAGCGATTGCCATTGCGCGAATAGCCGTCGTAGTTCACTGCCACGGTGGTGTCGGCATTGAACAATTCCGGCTTCAACTTGATGCCGACGCCATAGGTTTCGCGATCGATCGTGTAACGACCTTGGCCCGAATCGTCGTTGAACTGAGCGGCATAGCCAGTGTTGGTGTTGGTCCCGGCCGGGAAAAAATAGCTCGGATCGGTCCCGCCGGGCACCTGATTTGGGCTGTACAAATACTTCAGACCACCGGCCGCTGAACGGAAGTCGGTGTAGTAGCTGCTCAAACCCCAGTTGGCGGTGTTGACCGCCAGTTTCTGACGGTTGTTGAAAGCCCCAAAGCCCTGCCGCTCGAGCACAAACACATCGCGCTCAGCGTTGCTGCCAACCAGGCGGAAATTGGCGTCTGCATAAAAACCGGAACGATTGTCGCCGCCAAATCCGCGCTGATAGTTGTAGCGCTCCAGGAACTGGTTGCGCTCGCTGCGGACGCCGTCAAAGTAATTGAAGAAGTACAGACGCGGTGCCAGCTCGCCGGTGAAATCCAGATCTTTCACCCGATACGACGGATCGCTTTCCTGCGCCTGCACGGTGGTATTCGACATCGACAGCAGCGCGGCGATCACCGCCGTCAGCGCGAGTTTTTTGTGGGTAATGATTTTCATGGCAAATCCCCCTCAAGGAATTAATGTCTAAGGTGCTGGTCGGTGGAACTACCATGCACAGCGCCGTGGCAGCCATTGCAGTCGCGCAAGATGGCGCCCGAGATCGGCTGCGCGTTGCTCGCCGCACCGGTCAAACCATGACGATTGCTGGCAATGGAATGGCACTGCATGCACAGCACCGGCTGCGCTACGGTCAACAGGTTACGGTTCGGCGAGCCGTGGGCGTCGTGGCAGTTGGCACAATCTTCAGCGGCCGGTGGATGCTCAAACACGTGCGGGCCGCGCACCGCTTGATGGCACTTGGTGCATTGCTCGGTCTTGCCAACCAGTGCGGTTTGCTTGCCGCTGTGCGGATCGTGGCAACCGACGCAGGCCACGCCGCCTTCGGTGACCGGATGGTGCGATGGCAGCTTGAAGCGCGCCAACACATCCTGATGGCAGGTGGCGCAGAGCGCGGTGGTGGTACCGGCCTTCTCGCCGGCCAGGCCGGTGGTCTTGACCTTGGGAGTATGAATACCGTGGCAGTCACTGCACTGCACGCCTGCCCGGTTGTGTTCGGCAAAAGCAAAATTGGTACGGCGTGCGTCCTGCTTGTGGCAGGCCAGGCATTCTTTCGTGGCTGGCTTGCCGGGGCTCACTTTCTTTGGCCGTTCGGCCTGCGAATGCGCCAGTGCGCCGGTATGGCAGGTGGTACACGCACCGTGAAAAATGTGGGTCTTGGCTTCGGCGTCGTGGCACTCGACGCATTGCGCGCCGGTGACCGGTTCGGCGCTGGGGGCGGGCGCGGGGCTGGTGGTCTCGGCACTGGCAGTGGCTGCCAACGCCGTACACCCCAGCAGCAGGGACAAAATGACGCTGAGCTGTTTCATCTCGGGGTTTCCTTTTGTTATCAGGTTCTGGCGCCAAAAATCCAATCGGTCGGTGTACTCACTTCGGTTGAGTGGGCGCGTTATTTTCCAACTAAAGAATGCGTTCTACCTTCATGTCACGCGGGCCTTCCGGGCCCTCCGGCTCGTCGTGGGCGATGCCAAAGTGGCAATCGATACAGGTCATGCCCTGCTCCACGCCCTTCTTGTGGCGGCGCTGCGCTTTTTCCGATTGCAACTCGGAACTCATCGCCTCACGGTGGTGGCAGTTTCGGCATTCGAGCGAATCGGTGGCTTTCATTCGGGTCCAGACATGGCGTGCCAACTCATAGCGTTTGGCGAGGAACTTGTCGCGGGTGTCGATGCTGCCGATCAGCTTGTGATAGAGCTCGAAGCTGGCCATGAACTTGCGTTTGATCAGCGCTACCGGCTCACGCGGCACGTGGCAATCCGAACAGATGGCGCGCACGCCGCTGCGGTTGGTGTCGTGGATCGACCCTTTGTATTCCTTATAGACGTTGTCACGCATTTCGTGGCAGGAAATGCAGAACTCCTGGGTCTCAGTCCAGGCCAGGCCGGCCGCCCCGCCAACCACCAAAGACATGGCAATCAACATGACCAGAACGAACACAGTCAAGGACCGGAACCAGCCCCAACGACGCAGCAAAGCGATACCACTTTTCATCACACGCTCCAATCAAGGCAAAAGTTCAACGCGACAGGATAAACGCGACCAGATTCTTGATCTTTTCCAGGTCGCGGGTCTTGACGATGCCGTGCTCTTCTTCTTCGCCATCGATCTCGACCATGTTGGGCTCGGTCACATGCTTGATCAACTTTTCCTCTGCCGTGGCATCGCCCTTGTACTTGGCCGCCACTTCTTTGTAGGCCGGGCCGTCTTTTTTCTTGTCAACGCTGTGGCAGGTCATGCACTTGTTGGCTTTGAGCAGGGCCATGGCACCGGCTTCATCGACCGCGGCGCACGCGGCGGATGCGACGGTGGACAGCAACAGGGCTAACGCAGCAGCAGCAGCGAGGATACGAACGTTCATACGGGTAATCTCCTTGGGGAATGGCAGGAAGGCTGACAGCTCAAAAACAAAAGGAGTTGATCGAAGTCAACTAAACGCAAGGATAACAATCACCGACGCCATTGAGTAGGCGATCAGCAAAGAAAAATACGCCATCACTCGATGGCTGGCGTCGGTAAGCACGGCCTAGCGTTGGGTAGCCAAAGAAGTCACCGGGCACGCTGACCGCACAAACCGGCCCACTGACAACGAACTTGCCCAGCCCTACGCCAGTCGCGAGCCGCTCAGATTCGAGCGGCACCCAACTTGTCCTTGGCGATGATCGGCGTCGGCAGGGGGTAGCGGCTGTGCGCTGGTGCACCGACGGCGGTGTGAACGCATCGGCCGAAGTTGCGGCTTGGCGGTTCGGTCGCGGTGCACTGGCGATGGCTGATCGCTGCGATCGCCTATTTCCGCGATTTGAACCAGCAGTTGAATGCGATGGTGATACGTTCGTTGCCGCCGTAGTAGGGCATCACCTCGCGGGGCACCCAGGATGGGAACAAGATCAATTGGCCCGCTTTCAGCTTGAGGTTCCAAAAGCCGTGGTGATAGGGCGCCGCCAACCGTTGATTGCCAGGGTCAAGAAACCAGTTGCGGTATTGATGTGGATGGTGGAAGCGCACTCCCCACGCCGGAGCGTGCTCAGCGCCAGGCCAGCACCGAGAGCACCAGCGTGCCCAAGGCGATACGGTAGACGACGAACGGCCAGATGCCAACCCGACGCAGGAAGCCGAGCAAGAAGTGGATGCAGGCAACCCCGGCGACAGCGGCGAGCGCAGCGCCAATCACGAACTGGGAAATCTCCAGGTGTTCGCTGGATTTGAGCAATTGCCAGGCGCCATGGGCGGCCGCCGCCGCGGTGATCGGCACCGACAACAAAAATGTGTAGCGCGCGGCGTCGACGCGGGTGAGCCCAAGCGCAAGACCCGCGCTGATGGTGATGCCGGAGCGCGATACGCCCGGGATCAGCGCCAGCACCTGGGCGCAGCCAATCCACAGCGCTGCGCGCAGATCGACACTCGCTACTTCGCGATTGCGGCGGCTGGCTCGATCCGCCCACCACAACAGCAAGCCGAAAACGATCAGGTTGCCGGCCATCAACCAGGGAATCCGCAAAGACTCGACAAAAGCATCGTTGCGGCTCATCAGTCCGCCGACGATCAGTGCCGGCACGGTGCCCAGCGCCA